>JAFPYA010000121.1 GCA_017412445.1 Clostridia bacterium | reverse complement strand
CCATATACGGCCCATACTGCAAATCGACCAATACGGCAAGCTCGTCACCATAGCAAGGGCGCACGGCACGCATAAGGCTGTAAACGAGCTGCTTGAACGATACAAAAAATACCGCGAGGGCGGAAACGCCGACCCCGTATACGTGCTCGATGCCGATGCGCCCGAAATCGGCGACATGCTTGAAGAAAAGCTTCTGGCGCTTGAGCCCTGTCTGACTGTAAGGCGTTGCACGCTCTCGCCTATAATCGGCGCGCATACGGGGCCCGGTATGGCGGCCATCGTACATATTGGCAGATAAAGCATTTCAATAAAAACACATCACCTGCGCCACAGACAGATTAAGGGCGCAGGTGATGTGATTTCGGTTTATTTGATGTAGCGTTCCTCGACTTCGGCTATTACGTGGTTGACGCTCTTTTCCACGGTGCCGTCCTCGAAGGGATTCAGCAGCTTTCCGGTTTCGAGCAATTTGAAGTAGCCCTCGGTGCCGCCCGCACGGCACAAACGCAGGTAATCTTCCCACGCGGCGGCACGGTTTTCCTTCATGCGGGCGTAGTACTGGAAGGCGTTCATCTGCGCCAGCGCGTACTCTATGTAATAGAATGGATAAAGGAAAATGTGCTGTTTTTGCATCCAAAAACCGCCCTGCTCAAGGAAGGGCTCGCCGTCGTAGTCGCGCCAGGGCATGTATTCCTTCTCAATTTCACGCCACACAGCGCGGCGCTCCATAGCGGTAAGCTGCGGGCGCTCGTACATTCTGTGCTGGAATTCGTCCACACAGCACATGTAAGGCAGCACGCTGAGCGCGCCTATAAGGTGGCCGGTGATGTACTTTTCGCTCTTGTCGCCAAAGAAGCTGCCCATCCACGGGTAGGCGAAGTGCTCCATGGACATGGAATGCGTCTCGTTTATTTCGGCAGTTGAGCCGCTCAGCATGCTTATGGGAATTGAACGCATTGCAAGATAGCCCTGAAACGCGTGGCCCGCCTCATGAGTCAGCACGTCCACGTCCGCCGAGGTACCGTTGAAGTTTGAGAAGATGAACGGCGCCTTGTAGCCGGGGAAGCGTGTCATGTAGCCGCCCATCCGCTTTCCGGGCTTGGTTTCGAGATCGAACAGGTCGTACTTCACCATGAAATCGAAAAACTCGCCGGTTTCCGGGCTCATCTCGCGGTACATTTGCTGTGCCTTCCTGACCAGCTCGTCTTTGGTGCCTATGGGGTCGGCGTTGCCCTCAGGGAACAGAAGCGCTTCATCGTAGTAGCGCAGCTTGTCCACACCCAGCTTTTTTGCCTGCGCCTCGCGTATACGGTTGACTGCCGGGGTTACTATGCGCTTTATCTGCGCGCGGAAATTGGCGGCGTCCTGCTGCGTGTAATCGAAGCGGCGGCGGTCAAGATAGGCGTAGTCGGTATAGCTTTCAAAGCCAAGCTTTTTTGCCATGCCGTCACGTATGTAAACCAGCTCATCATACTGCGCGTCGAGCTTGGGACTGATCTCCTCATAGAGCTTCGCCCACGCCCTAAAGGCCATTTTTCGCTCCTCGCGGTCGGTGCTTTCCATGTGCTTGAGCAGGCCGTAGAAGTTGCATTTTTCACCTCTGAACTCGGTGGATGCCAGCGCGCTGTCCTTCTGATACTGCTGGGTGAGCTCACCCTGACGCACCACGTCCTGAATTATGCGTTCGTCCGAGGTCTTGAGCCCCGCGTCTATCAGACGGAACAACTGCACGCCGTACTCTTTTTCAAAATCCGCGCGAAACGGCGAGGCAGCGAGCGCCTGATTGTATTGCTTTCTCAGCGGAATCAGCGCGGCGTTCTGCTCTCTTAACCACTTGGTTTCAGCTTCATAGTAGCTGTCGGTGGTATCGATGGTGTTGCGCACGTGGCAGATGGAAAACATTGTGCTTACCTGCCTGTCGGCCTCCTGCAGCTCAAGGAAAGCCGCCCTCGCCGCATCATAGCTCATTGCGCCCTTGACCGCTTCGATTGCCTTCAGGTACTGCGCCCTGACCGACTCCATGTCCGGCCGTTCGTAGGGCATGGTCTTAAACGAAGTCATTTCCATAATGAAGCTCCTTGCATATTATTCGGTCTGTCCCGTATAATTATACTGCCGGAAGTCAGACTTGACAAGGTGTTCTTTTAAATAATTTTATGCCTGCAAAAAACGAAACGCACGGCCGCGTGCCGTGCGTCTCATTACTGCTTCATAAGAGCCTCGATCGTAACGCTGTCAAGATAATCGTTTATCACCCGTTTAAGCTCATCCCACATGGGCTTTGTGCGGCAATCAGCGGTGCGAGTACAGGGCAATTGCCCCACACAGCTGTCACAGCTCACGGGAGCAAGCTCGCCCTCCGTCAGGCGCAGAATTTCCCCTACCGAAATCTCACCCGGCTGCTTAAGCAGACGATATCCTCCGCCCTTGCCCTGCACGCCCTCGATTATGCCCGCTTCAACCAGCGAAGGCAGTATGCGCTCAAGGTATTTGAGCGAAATCGCCTGCCGCGCAGCTATTTCGCGCATGGCGATATACTCGCCGCCGGAATGCTCGGCGAGATCTATCATTACTCTCAGGGCGTAGCGCCCCCTCGTTGAAACCTTCATCAGACGCCGCAGGACTCACAATGGTCACAGTCCGGGAAATCCTTGGGATCGTAGGCGATGCCGTTTTTGTCGTAATAGTCCTTGACAGCGGCCTTGATTGCCTCCTCCGCCAGCACGGAACAGTGCAGCTTGTGCGCGGGCAATCCGTCAAGCGCCTCGGTAACCGCCTTGTTGGTGAGCTTAAGCGCTTCGCTGAGGGGTTTGCCCTTTATCAGCTCGGTTGCCATGGAGCTGGAGGCGATTGCGCTGCCGCAGCCGAAGGTCTCAAACTTTACGTCAGAAATTGTTTCGTTATCTATCTTGAGATAGATTTTCATTATGTCGCCGCAGACGGGGTTTCCCACCTCGCCCACGCCGTCAGCGTCCTCAATCACGCCCACGTTGCGGGGATTGCGAAAGTGATCCATTACTTTTTCGGAATACAGTGCCATAAAAACTCTCCTATTTTGCAAATACGTGCTGTCTTTTGCCGTTTACGAGGTCGCGCCAGAGCGGCGACATGTTGCGAAGATAACTTACCACATCTTTTACAGAGGCGATTACGTAGTCAATCTCCTCTTCCGTGGTATCTGCGTCGAGAGTCAGGCGGAGCGAGCCGTGCGCCACCTCATGCGGACGCCCTATCGCAAGCAAAACGTGGCTCGGATCCAGTGAACCGGAGGTGCAGGCAGAGCCGGACGAGGCGCTGATGCCCTTGTCGTCCAGCATCAAAAGCAGGCTTTCTCCTTCGATGCCCTCACAGCAGAAGCTGACGTTGCCGGGCAGGCGGCGATCTGCGTCGCCGTTCAGTTCGCCGTATGGGATTTCGCCAAGACCTGCAATCAACCTGTTTCGCAATGAAATCGGCTTTTTGCCGTTCTCGCCGATTTGTCCTGCGGCTTCCTTCAATGCTGCCGCCATGGACACTATGCCCGCCACATTTTCGGTACCCGCGCGCTTGCGGTTCTCCTGCGCACCGCCGTTTATGAGGCTGGTGAGTATTACGCCTTTTCTCGCGTAAAGCGCGCCCGTGCCCTTGGGACCATGGAATTTATGGGCAGACATCGAAAGCATGTCGACGTTCAAGTCTTCCACGTCAATCGGCACATGGCCCGCGGCCTGAACCGCGTCCGTATGAAACAGCACCTTTTTGCTGCGGCAGATTTCGCCTATCTGCTTTATGGGCTGTATGGTCCCAATTTCGTTGTTTGCGTACATAATGGTCACGAGGCAGGTGTCTTCACGTATAGCATTGGCAACCTGCTCGGGAGTAACAACGCCGTCACTGTGCACGTCAAGGAGCGTTATCTCAAAGCCCCGCTTTTTGAGCGCGTTTAGCGTATGCAGCACCGCGTGATGCTCAAAGGCGGTAGAGATTATATGTTTTTTCCCCTTCTTTTCGCCCTGAGCGGCCGCAGAAAGTATGGCCTGATTGTCGGCCTCGCTGCCCCCGGAGGTGAAATATATCTCACCCGGCTTTGCGTTTATGACCGTGGCCACGTCGGCGCGTGCGGCTTCGAGCGCTTCCTTAGCCCTTTGCCCTATAGAATACAGGCTCGAAGGGTTACCAAAGTTGTCGTACAGGAAAGGCAGCATGGCCTCAACGGCCGTTTTGCTCATCCTGGTGGTGGCGGCGTTATCACAGTAAACGTTCATGTCTGACCTCGTTCTTTATGCAAATAATGGTGTCGAGAGATAGCGGTCGCCGGTGTCGGGCAGCAACGCTACGATAGTCTTGCCTGCGTTCTCGGGTCGCTTTGCCAGTTCAATCGCGGCCCAGACTGCCGCGCCTGAGGATATTCCCACGAGCACGCCCTCCCTGAGACCGACCTGTCTGCCTGCGGCAAACGCGTCCTCGTTTGCCACGGCGATGATTTCATCGTATATCTTTGTGTTCAGCACCTCGGGCACAAAGTTTGCGCCAATGCCCTGAATTTTGTGCGGTCCCGCCGTGCCCTTGGAAAGCAATGGCGAACTCGCGGGCTCGACGGCCACAACCTTGACGGCGGGATTTTTGGATTTGAGATACTCGCCCACGCCCGTCACCGTACCGCCCGTACCGATGCCCGCTACGAATATGTCCACGTTGCCGTCGGTGTCCTGCCAGATTTCGGGACCCGTGGTTTCACGATGTGCTTTGGGGTTTGCGGGGTTTACAAACTGGCCTGCGATTATGCTGCCCGGTATTTCTTTGTGCAGCTCCTCTGCCTTCTCTACCGAGCCTGCCATGCCCTTGCTGCCTTCGCTGAGGACCAGCTCCGCGCCGTACGCTTTTATAAGCTGACGCCGCTCGACGCTCATTGTATCGGGCATCACGAGTATGAGCCTGTAGCCTCTTACCGCCGCGACGCTCGCCAGCCCTATGCCGGTGTTGCCGCTGGTCGGTTCTATTATTGTACCGCCGGCCTTAAGCTTGCCAGAGGCTTCTGCATCGTCTATTATCGCCTTTGCGATCCTGTCCTTGACCGAGCCTGCGGGATTGAAATATTCAAGCTTTGCAAGTATTTTTGCGTTTAAGCCGAGCTCCTTTTCTATATTGCTGAGCTCGAGCAGGGGCGTTTTGCCTATAAGCTGATCCGCTGAGGTATATATATTTGACATGATAAATTCCTTTCCGCGTCAAGCGCTGAGTAATTGCTGAATCGAGAAGATGTCAAATTCGGCGACATCGGCACTTGCACGCTCCCGGATTTGGGCTGATAATCTTCTCTGCAAAGGTGTTCATTGTGCCCTCCCAAAATAAACCTACCCGTTTGGTTGGTAGATTTATTATAGCAACAATTACCTACCATGTCAATAGGTAATTGTTATCTTTACGTTTTTATATTCTCAGGCTTCAACGCACTCTGTCAAATACCTCGCCGTGTCCGCCGCCTGGCGGTAAATGCTGAAGAGCAGCTCCTTGGGATAGCGGTTGTAGAGGTTCGTTGCCTCAAGATTCATTACGCCGTTGTACCCTATCGCCTTTAAGCCCTTTACGAAGCGCCCCCAGTCGAGCTTTCCCATGAAGGGTGAAATGTGCTCATCCTCCACGGCGTTGTTGTCGTGTACGTGCAGTATCTCAACCCTGTGCCCCAGCTGCTTGAGCGTTTTGTATTGATCTCTGCCCAGAAGCAGGGCGTGTCCCGCGTCGTAGCAAAAGGCGAAACACTTTTGTCCCGCAAGCGCGTTCAAGGAATCTATGTATTCATTCGCCTCATCTGGATTTTGGCATATGGCCTCGTATATTTTGCCGCGGTTGCCGGTAAACATGTTTTCGAGGCAAACCGTGATACTATACTTTTTACAGCATGGAATCAGCGCAGAATACAGCGCCATGTTCACCTTCTTTTCCTCCTCGGGCTCGAGGCGGTTTTCATAGTTGGCAAAGCCAGGATGCACCACGAGATATCTGCATCCCATCATGCTGATTATTGGAAAGCTTTTTTTGATGGCTTCGAGGGCGTAGGCGTTTGTGTAGTCGTCATTTACGAAATACGACGGGAACGGTGCGTGAGCCTGATGGATCATGAGGCCGTATTTGTCCGCCGCCTGCTTGTAGGGTCTGAAGTACTCGACGAGCTCTTCTTCGTCCTTGAAAAACAGATCGTCGCGCGCACCGTTGTGCACGCTCCAGAGCCTGCAAAAGACATCGAAGCTGAAGTCAACGGCATCGAAACCCGCTTCCTTCAGCATTGAAAACGAGCCCTCTACGCCGAGTATATCAAAAAGTCCGCCTGTGGTGATGCCTGTAAGCATATGCAACCTCCGCTTAAATCAGTATTTTGTTTACAAAATCTCCAGCTTGTCCCGCGAGCCGAAATCGCTTATTTCCGTCAGTAATTGGGAATCAATCTTGCCCGGAGCCTGTTTTGAATCGCCAAACAGGGTTACGTTGAGCTTCATTGGTCTTCCGTATACCTCAGAGAGCGTCTTGTCTATCTCTTCGTGTTTTTCGTCAAGCCAATTCTTTTGTATGTACATGCTGTCCGGTATCGACAGGTAGATGACGTTGCCCTCGGTTTTATTATACACGGCAATTTGCAAAGCATAGCTCAAGGATTTGTTTTTCTCGCTGATGAGCTGCGCAGCCTTGCGAAACAGAGGCATTTCGGCATCCTGCGCAGGCACCGCCTGCGCAGCGGTTTCTCTGGCGGCGGGCTTTGGTGCAGGTGTAGGCTTCGTCTCTTTGGTTGCGGCGTTACTTGTCGTAAAGCTGAAGCTGCCTTCACGCAGCTGCCTTTCAAGCGCTTCAAGGCGCTCGTTCATACCGTCGGGCGTCTTTTCGTTTGATACGCGGCAGGCTCTCACCGCGCAGAGCTCTATAACTGAGCGCGGCATTGCAACATAACGCATATCGCCCTCGGCTTTTATGAAGTCGTCCATTGTGCGCATTAGGCGCGTCATCTCGTACCTTTGCGCCTGCTCAAGGAAGCGCTTTGCGGCCTCGCCTGTAAGCTCGCACAGCTCTCTGACGCTTTCGCCCGTGGTTTGGGCTATAAGCACAGTGCGCAAATGAGCGGCCACCTCGCGCGTAAACACCGCGGGATCGCGGCCGTCGAGCATGGCCTCGGATATCATGCTCAAGGCCTTGGCAGCGTCCCTGTCGCACAGCGCGTCTGTGAAATCAAACATGAATTCGCGGCCGTTTGAGCCCAGCACCTGTCTGACCAGCGCTGCGTCGACCTCTCCGTCCGTGTAGCTCAAGCACATGTCCATGAGGGACAGCGCGTCGCGCATGCCGCCGTCCGCGGCGACTGCGATTTCCTCCACGGCCTCGTCTGTGCACGCTCTACCTATGCCTTTAAGCACCACGCACAGACGGGCGCTTATGTCCTTTACCGAGATGCGCTTGAAATCGTACCTCTGGCAGCGGGAAAGCACCGTGGCCGGGAGCTTTTGCGGCTCTGTGGTCGCCAATATGAACACCGCGTGCTTGGGCGGTTCTTCGAGCGTCTTGAGCAGGGCGTTGAACGCGCTGGTAGAGAGCATGTGGACTTCGTCTATGATATAGACCTTGTATTTGCCCACCGTCGGAGTGTATGAAATGTTGTCCCTGAGCGTGCGCACCTCGTCAACGCCGTTGTTTGAGGCGGCGTCTATCTCCAATACGTCGAGAGTGCTCTCGTTTTTCAGCTGTCGACACACCTCGCACTGGCCGCAGGGCTCACCGTCCTTGTTGTCAGTACAGTTGATTGCGCGCGACAACACCTTTGCGGTGGTGGTCTTGCCAGTGCCGCGGCTGCCGCAAAACAGATAGGCATGCGCGATGTGACCGCTGACAATCTGCCGCCTGAGCGTGCGGGTCACCGTCTCCTGACCGTAAATATCCTTGAATTGTTCGGGGCGCCACGCCCTGTAGAGTGCCTGATATTCGCTCAT
>JAFPYA010000120.1 GCA_017412445.1 Clostridia bacterium | reverse complement strand
GTCACAGGCGGCGGCGAGCTTGGGGTCTATGGGCAATTGCGCGGTGGCCGTGGCCTTGGCGAGCTTCGCGGCCTCGCTTAAGCGGCTTTCGCCGTATGGATAGATCTTTTTCATGCAGTCGGGGCACTGTATGTAGCTCATGTTTTCAACCAGTCCCAGCACGGGGATGTTCATCATTTCAGCCATGTTCACGGCCTTTTGCACCACCATGCCCACCAGCTCCTGGGGGGAGGTGACGATTATTATGCCGTCCACGGGCAGCGACTGGAACACCGTCAAAGGCACGTCGCCAGTTCCGGGAGGCATGTCGATGAACATTATGTCGTTATCGCCCCAGTTTACGTCCGTCCAGAACTGCTTTACGGTGCCCGCGATAACGGGGCCGCGCCAGATGACGGGGTCGGTCTCGTTTTCAAGCAGCAGGTTAACGCTCATTACCTTTATGCCGGTGGCTGTGATTGCGGGAATCAGGCTGGTTTCGTCGCTGTCTGCGGCCTTTGAGAACTTGAACATCTTGGGTATGGACGGGCCGGTGATGTCCGCGTCGAGTATGGCGGTCTTGTAGCCCATGCGCTGCGCCATGGTGGCAAGCAGGCCGGTCACGAGGCTCTTGCCAACGCCGCCCTTGCCGCTTACCACGGCAATGACCTTTTTGACGCTGGATGAGTCGTTAAGCTTTTCTTTGGGGATGGTGTTCTCCCTGCTCGAGCAGGTGGCGGAGCAGGAGGAGCAGTCATGAGTGCATTCTGACATTTATCTTTCCTCCGGTTTGTTTTCAGCAGAATTATACCATTTGATGCGATCTAATTCAAGTAAATAATAGCGCAAAAGGACTTTACAGCCTGTCGGCGAGCTCCTTTATCCTTAAGCGCGCGCGGTAGATGTCGTTGCGCTTTACGCCCTGCGCCTTGAGCGCGTCCGTGGCCTCGGGCATGGTTTTGCCGCTTAAAAGCTCCTGAGCCAGCAGCATCTCCGGTGAAAGCGCGGCTACTGCTTCGGGCGCCTGTTGCGCTTCGTCGGCGTCAAAGTCCATTACCACGCAGTATTCGCCCTTTTCGACGTTGTCCATATGCTTAAGTCTTTCGTAGATTTCGCCCGCGTCTCCCCTGTCTATGCGCTCGAATTTTTTGCTCAGGTCACAGCACACGGTCACGCGTGCGCCCGGAAGGATTCTGGCTATGTGGCTTAGCAGCTCCACCACGCGGTGAGGACTTTCGTATATAACGGCGGGAGAGACGCCTGCGGACTTGATGCTTTTGAGCGCCTCGCCCATGCTCTTGCTTTCGCGGGGCAAAAAGCCGTAAAACGCAAACGCGCGCGTGTCAAAGCCGCTGACCGAAAGCGCGGTCACTATGGCGCTCGGGCCGCACACGGGCTCAACGGGTATGTCCGCCTCCCACGCCGCCGCCACCAGCGCCTCGCCGGGGTCGCTAATGCCGGGCGTTCCCGCGTCGCAGGTCAGCGCCACAGTCAGATCCTCCGCCAGCATCCTTTCGATGATCGCGTCCTTCTTTGCGTCCTCGTTGTGCCTGTGACAACTTATCATGGGCTTGTGGATGCCGAGCACCTGCGTGAGCTTCATTGTGACCCGCGTGTCCTCGGCGGCGATAAGGTCGCATTTTTCGAGCGCCTCGCGCATGCGCGCCGTCATGTCGTTCAGGTTGCCTATGGGCGTCGCCACCACGAGAAGTTTGGGCATTTGTTCCTCCGGCTAAAGCTTTTGTATTATTCTGAGCGTCGCGCTGCGGGCGCGGGCGTTGGCTTCCAGCTCGCTGTCCCCCGCGGTGATGGGCTTGGTCGTTATCATTTTTACGGTCGGCTTTTTGCCGCACACGCACACGGGGAAGCTCTTTGGGCAGGTGCAGGGGTCGGCCATGTTCCTGAAGGTGGTTTTTACTATCCTGTCCTCGAGCGAATGGAAGGCGATCACGCAGAAGCGCCCGCCGGGTTTGAGCAGGTCGCTTATGTCCCTTAAGGCCTGCTCCAGCGGCTTAAGCTCGTCGTTTACCGCTATGCGCAGCGCCTGAAAGGTGCGCCTCGCGGGGTGGGAAGAGTCCCGTGCCCGTATCTTTTTGGGTATCGCGGCGTCTATTATGTCCACCAGCTGCTTGGTGGTCTCTATGCGGTGTATTTTGCGCCTGTCCGAAATTACGCGCGCTATCTGCACCGCCCAGTTTTCCTCGCCGTAGGAGCGCAGTATCTCGGCCAGCTCCTTTTCGGAGGCGGTGTTGACTATGTCCGCGGCGGTCAGGGGCGCGCTTTTGTCCATGCGCATGTCGAGGGGAAAGTCGCCCTGATAGCTGAAGCCCCTCTCGCCCTCGTCGAGCTGATGGCTGCTTACGCCCAGATCCAGCAGCGCGCCGTCGAGCGCCGTCACGCCAAGCTCGCTTAAAAGCGCCTTCGCGTCGTGAAAGTTGCCGTGTATGGGCGTAAACGCCTGAGACAGCCCCGCCGCCTCTATGCGCTTTGTGGCGGCCGCTATTGCCTCCGCGTCGCGGTCTATGCCAAAGAGCCTGCCGCCGCTTAAGCGCTTTAATATCTCCACTGAATGTCCCGCGCCGCCCAGCGTGCCGTCAAGGTATGTGCCTTCGGGCTTTATGTCAAGGCCCTCAAGGCATTCGTCAAGCAGCACCGGCACATGATGAAATTCCGTCATCTGTCCTTTTCAACCTCGGTCGCCGCGATAAAGCGGTTCCACACGTAGTTTTTGAGCGTCTGGAAGCGCGCTTCGTCCCTGCCGCCGGCCTCCATGTCGTCCAGCCTTACGCAGCGGCGCAAAAAGGAGGTGGAGGAGGTGATGAATATCTCGTCCGCGTTTTTGAGCTCGCCCAGATTGTAAGGCCGCTCTATCACCTCTATGCCGTTTGCATTGCAGCCCTCGATAAGGTGGCTCCTCGCGATGCCCGGCAAAATCAGGTTATCGGTGGGCGCGGTTATCAGGCAACCGTCCTTCAATATGTGCACGGTGCTCTTTGAGCACTCAGTGACCCTGCCGTTTCTGTGCAGCACGGCCTCGTAGCAGCCCTGCTCCTTGGCCTGCTGCATGGCCATTATGGAAGGGATGAGGTTGAGCGTCTTTATGTTGCAGTGCAGAAAGCGCGTGTCCTCAAGCGTGATGGCGCTCACGTATTCGTCGAGGTTCGGAAACCTGTAGGGCGTTATCATCATCATGAGGTTGGGCTTCACGTTTTCCGGGAAGGGATGCGCCCTGCGCGCCGTGCCGCGCGACAGCTGCCAGTAGAGCACGTTGTCGCCCCCATCCATCTGCTCCATCATAAGGTTCAGTTCGTTTTTGAGCCAGTCCCTCGTAAAGGGCGGCTCAATTTTGAGCAGGGACGCGCTTGAAAACATCCTGTCCACGTGCTGGTCTATCGCGTATATTACGTGATTGCGCGTGGGCGTCGCCTCGTACACGCCGTCGCCGTAGTACACCGCCCTGTCGGTGATGGGCAGGGTCATGTCGTCGAGAAAACCGAATTTGCCGTTGTAATAGCCTAAAGCCTGCATCGTCTGTGCCTCTTTTATTTGATTATGCCAAATGAATACACGGTTGAGCTGGAGAAGGGATGCTCCTTGTCGAACTTCATCACCTGGAAGCCCTCCTCGCCCTCGTGGTGTATACTGTCGGGCGTGCACTGGGTTTCGAGGCATAGCGCCTTGCGCTTGCCGTACCAGCGCTTTTCCGAAGCGTTGTAGCGGCGCAGATGGTTCGCGGTGTAGAGCTGCATGGCGGGCATGTCGGTGTAAACGTCGAGCACCCTGCCGCTTATCCTGTCCGAGACGGTGGCCGCGCGGCGAAGCCCGGTCAGGTCGATCTGCTCTGAGAGTATGAAGTTGTGGTCGTAGCCGCTGCCGAGCTGCATCTGCTCGTTTTCCTTTTCATATTTGAAGCCGTCGCCCAGCTTCACCGGCTGCCTCAGGTCAAAGGGCGTGCCCTCCACGCTCTCGTTCTTTATGGGTATGCAGCCAGGGGCTACCACGGTGTACTTGTCCGCGTACACCTGCACCGTCTGGCGGTTCACCGAGGGCACGCGCTTTTTGCACGTGCCGGCGATATTGAAATAGGTGTGGTTTGTGGGCGACATGAACGTAGGAGCATCGCTCGTAGCCTTGTAGTCTATCCTCAGGCTGTCGTTTTCAAAGAAGGTGTAGGTCACGCACGCCTCTATGTTTCCGGGGAAGCCCGTCTGCGCGTTTAAGAAGGAGTGCCTGAGCACCAATTGCGCCCTGTCCGCGTCCGCGCATACGCTCGCGTCCCAAAGCTGCCTGTCAAAGCCGAAGGGCACCGAGTGCAAAAGGGTTGTGCCGTTCTCGTTGGGCGCGAAGGTGTACTTTTTGTTTTCAAATTCAAACGCGGCGCCGCTTATCCTGTTGCCCACAGGGCCAATCAGCGCGCCCAGAAAGCCGGGATTTTTGGCGTACTGCTTTATGTCGTCAAAGCCCAGAATCACTTCGTCTATGTTGCCTTTTTTGTCCGGCATGCGAATCGAGGTGATGCAGCCGCCCAGATTTGTGAACGAGCAGCTCGAGCCCTTGTTGTTTGTGAAGGTGTACTTAAAGGCCTCGCGGCGGTTGAACAGGCCGAAGGGGGTGATTTCTATCCTCATAACTAACGCACCTTTCGTGTATTTTATGCGCCTATTATACCCTCCGAAGCGGCTTAATTCAATATATTTTTGCTTAAATTACGCAGATAATTATTTACTTGACAGCGCGAGGGAAGTTTGTTATAATTAACTCCGCGGTTAGAAGAAACTAATCTTCCCTCCGACTGCAATGACAAAGGATGGCACACATGAAAAACACAAATCGCGTGTTTGCCTCGGTGACGTTTGCGCTGGGCATATTCGTAATGATAAGCGTATTGACCTTTGCAAGGCCCTGTAATCACGACACGGCGCTAAGAAACGGTCTGTGCATAGCAGGCGGCGCGGTCGCTCTGGTTTCAATAGTCAACATGTTCAGGCCGAACCTCGTATGCGCCCTGCTTAATGTACTTGGCGGCCTGTTTTTGCTGATAGCTCCCGGCACGTGGCTCAAAACCTGCACCGTGCAGGGCATGCGCTGCCTCACATACACAAAGCCCCTTGCCACGGTGGCGGGCGTTATATTGATGGCTGCCGCTGTGTGGCAGGCGGCGCTGATGCTCATTGACGCGCTGAAAGGAAAAAGGGCATGACGCTTAAATCCCTGCCTCTTAAAAACCTTCTGCGAAGACCCGGGCGCACCGCGGCGCTTACAGTGCTGGTGGCTCTATTGAGCCTGAGCATGCTGGCCGGCAGCGTGACGGTTATGAGTCTGAACAGCGGGCTTCATTCGCTCGAAAACCGCCTGGGCGCGGACATAATCGTGCTGCCCTCCTCCGCCAAATCCAAGGTGAACATAGACAACCTGTACCTTCAGGGCACCACGGGCTACTATTATATGGACGCGGGCAAGCAAGACGAAATCGCCGCGCGCGAAGGCGTTTCCCAGATATCGGGTCAGGTGTTTCTGGCTTCGCTCAGAGCCGACTGCTGCTCCGTGCCCATACAGGTGATAGGCTTCGACCCCGATACCGACTTCACCGTGCAGCCGTGGATAAAGGAGCGCTCGGCGGACAAGCTTGAGCTGATGGACATAGCCGTGGGCTCAAGGGTGAACTCCGGCGTGGGCGAGATACTGCGCATATACAATCAGAACTGTTACGTGGTTGCGCGCCTCGACCAGACCGGCACGGGGCTCGACACCGCGGTCTACTGCACCATGGACACCATGGCCGTGCTGCTGAACGCGGCGCGAAGCCTGAACCACGAGCTCAAAATAAGCGGCGACCCCTCTCAGGTCGTCTCGGCGGTGTACCTCCGCGTGGACCCCGCATACGACGTTGAAAAGGTGGCAAACGACATAAACGTGCACGTGCGCAAGGTCGAGGCCGTAAAGACCCGCAGCGTGATAAGCGGCGTGAGCGATTCGCTGGGCGGCGTGGCCTCCACCATACGCGCGCTGATTGCGGCGGTGTGGGCGCTTTCGTTCATACTGCTTACGACCGCGTTTTTACTGCTGGGCGGCGAAAGAAAGCGCGAATACGCGTTTCTCAGAATACTGGGTGTGAGCCGCGCGCGTCTGGCCGCGCTCTCCCTTAAGGAGGCGCTGCTGGTGTCGCTCTTCGGCGGCGCAATCGGCATAGCTCTGGCGCTGCTGGTGCTTTTGTCCTTCTCGGGCGCATTGGAGGGCGCGCTGGGTCTGCCATTCCTTATGCCGGGCGGCGGCACGCTGGCGCTGCTGAGTGCCCTTACGCTTGTATGCGTGTGCGCCGTGGGGGCGCTTTCAGCCATGCTGTCGGCACTGAGGCTTAGCCGCGCGGACACTGGCATTATTCTCAGGGAGGGCAACTGAATGGAGCTTAAAGCCACATCCGTAAGCAAGCGCTTCATGCGAAAAAGCGGCGAGGCCAACTATTTCGAGGCGGTCAGGCCTTGCGATATGTGCCTGCGTGGCGGCGAGGTCACTGTGCTGATGGGCAGAAGCGGCAGCGGCAAGACCACGCTTATGACAATGCTCGCAGGCCTGCTTACGCCAAGCACCGGCAATGTGAAGCTTGACGGCAGGGACATCTACGCTTTAAGCGACAGAGAGCTTTCGTTTATTCGCGCCTCGCGCTTTGCCGTGCTTCCTCAGGGCACGGGCGCGATAGGCAGCCTGACCGCAATGGAAAACATACTGCTGCCCGTATCGCTCGCGGGAAAGAACGCCGACGCGGATTTGAAAAAGCGAATATCGTTTCTCATGGAGGCACTCGGCATTTCCCAAATCGAAAACGCGTTTCCAAAGGAGCTTTCGGGCGGCGAGCTCAGGCGCATGGCGATAGTGCGCGCGCTGTGCCTTTCGCCCGACTTCATATTCGCCGACGAGCCGACCGGCGACCTTGACGACGAAAACACGAGGACCGTGCTCTCCCTTCTGAAGGACGAAGCGACGCGCGGCGCGGCGGTGATGATGGTGAGCCACGAGCAGGAGGCCGCCCGCTTCGCCGACAGGCTGTTTTACATGAACGCAGGCGAGCTTTCCCTCCGGCAGTAAACGGCGGTGCAACAGCTCCTTATTCCGAGATGCTTCGCAGCGGGTTTCTACCCGCTGTTTTTTGCGGCTGCCCGGCTTGCTTTTATACGGTTTATGTTGTATAATTTATGGGAATGAATTGACAGGAGGATCGACTATGGCTTACATACCGGAT
>JAFPYA010000119.1 GCA_017412445.1 Clostridia bacterium | reverse complement strand
TTGCCGGTTTCAATGTCGGTATAGAGCCTGTCACCGACCATCGCCATCTGTTCGGGCTTATAGCCTGTGCGCTCCACAGCCGCTTCAACTATGCCGGAGTGAGGCTTTCCGACTATGAGATCGGGCCTTCTGAAGGCAGAAGCCTCTATAAAGGCCATTATCGCGCCTATATCAGGCGCAAAGCCGGTTTCGGTGGGGCAGTTGAAGTCCGGATGCGTGGCAACATACGGCAGGCCTGCGCGCACTAAGTCGCACACACGCGTCATCTTCTTGTAGTCGAGCGTCGTGTCGTAGCCTATAACCACCATTTCGGGGTTATCGAAATCGACTTTTACACCCGCTTCGAGCATCTCGTTTACAAGATATTCGTTGCCGAGCACGAACACTCGTTTGCCCTTGTAGTGCGCGTTAAGTATACGAGCGGTGGCTTCGCCGGAGGTGAGAATCTTGCTTCTGTCCACATTCAGACCCATTCTACCCAACCGCTCGACATAGAACGGCGCGTTATGGGAGGAATTGTTCGTCAGGAACAAATAGTCTCGCCCGGTTTCGACAACCTTATGAATGAATGACAGCGAACCTTCGATTATCCTGTCGCCAAGATAAAATGTGCCGTCCATGTCAAGCAGAAAGCACTTAACTTGAGAAAGCCTTGTCATTCTTTCACGAACCTCACAAAGTCCTTGTCCATCTCGGCAATATTAGCCAGGGGCTCGACAGCATAGCCCATTTCTCTTAGCTTTTTAAGACCGGGCTGGAAGCTTTTGCAAATCACTATGCCGATGCCGGCGACTTTAGCTCCGGCCTGCTCGATAAGGCGCGATGCGCCCAGCGCCGCTTCACCGTTGGCAAGAAAATCGTCTATAAGCAGCACGCGGTCACCTGTCTTTATGTATGCGCTGTTAAGAGTCAGATTGTATGTGCTCTGCTTGGTGAATGAATACACCTCGGTTTGAATCGTGCCGGTTGAAAGTATAACCGAGTGCGACTTTTTGAGTATGACCAGCGGCAAATCCATCTGCAGCGCGGTCATGGCGGCTGGCGCAATGCCGCTTGCCTCTATTGTGACCACGCGCGTTATGCCTTTATCTTCAAACAGGCGCTTGAACTCGGCGCCTATTTCGTACATGAGCTTCACGTCCACCTGATGGTTCAAAAACATATCAACCTTAAGCACGTCACGGTTGATGGCCTTGCCTTCTTGCAATATGCGCTGTTCAAGAGTTTTCATAGCGCGCCCCCTTCGAGTTTTTACCGACATTTTACTCTGTATATGTTCATTGGTCAAGCAATACAGCCAAACTTTACCGCCAAAAAACAATCCTCCCCACGCTTGAAAGCGCAGGGAGGCCGTATATTGCCTTACCAGTACATGCAGAGCCTGCAGGGCAGATAGCCCAAATCCTCGGCGATGTTTACGCTTATGGGCATCACGCCGTAGCTGTTCTGTATGCTCACGCAGTCCCAGGTATGATAGCGGGTGCCGCTGGCGGTAATCCACACTATGTCGGATTTGTCGAACCACTGATTGTAGTAGGTTCTGTGCAACCAGTAGAACTCGTTCTTGGTAAGGGCGCCGGTAGGCTCGTAGCCCTTATAGATCTGATAGTTCATCACGGCGAGCTCAGTGTATTCGTCAAAAATTCCGTCCACCTCGTACTCGTCAAGGTAGCCCTTTTCAAAGAGCGCCTGCTCGACCACGGTTATGAAGTCGCTGGCGTCGCCCTTCATGGCGATTATGGTCAAACGATCATCGTATACCTCGGCGTTGCCTGCAAAACAGGTTCCGAACAGCGTAAAGACGACCAGCATCAGTGCCAAAGCTTTTTTCATACATTCATCCTCCTCGTTTTTTATTATGATAGCATATTTTAAACAAAAATGCAACCGCTTTTGTAAATACGACAGGGGAAAAGCTTCTCAGCTCCTTTCGAGCAGCATCGCGCTTATCTTCACTCTTCCGTCCTCGTCTATGCGTGCCATACCTGCAAAATCGTCTTCAACATAAAGCCTTAGAGTATCGCCCGGCACTGCGTCGTTGTATTTCATAACTGCGTTTGTGAAACTTTGCCCGTTTAGAACTTTGGAACGCATCGTTTCGTCAAGCACGGCTTTGGGATACGACGTAAGCATAGCGTCCATGGGCAATATGGCTTTATTTATATCGTCAATCGCGCCCAGCTCGTCAAGCGTAACGCTGTCTTCGATTTTAAGCGCGCCGGAGGCTGTCCTAATAAGAAAAGACATGCAGCCGCAGGTGCCGAGCTTTGCGCCTATATCCCGCATGAGCGAGCGTATATACACTCCTTTGCCGCAGACGATCCTTAGCAGGTATCTGTCCTTAGCGAGCCTGGCGACAACATCAATCGAATGGATGGTGACGCTTCTTGGCTCAAGCAAAGTGGTTTCGCCCTTGCGCGCTTTTTTATAAAGCGGCTCTCCGCTCATTTTGAGCGCGCTGTACATGGGCGGCACCTGTCGTATATCGCCCGTAAAGCTTTTAAGGGCTTCGGCAAGTGTGCTATCGGTCACATCGCAATCGCCTTTTGAAACCATGCGCCCCGTGGCGTCGTCGGTGTCGGTGGAAACGCCTAGCAACAATTCGCCTGTGTAAACCTTGGTTTTGTCAACTATATAGTCAAACAGCCTCGTCGCCTTGCCTATGCAAACAGGCAGAACGCCCGCCGCTTCCGGGTCGAGCGTCCCGCCGTGTCCTACCGCCGTGCCGCGGGGCAGCAGCCTTCTTACGCGAAGCACTGCGTCAGAGGAGGTCATGCCTGAGGGCTTAAGCAGATTGATGAATCCGTTCATATAAAAGGGACGAGTGGGAGCTATGCCCGCTTCGCCGCATCCATCTCCCTGAGATATTCTTCGCTTACGCGCATGATGTTTGAAAACTCTTTTTCGAGTATGCCGCCGGGTATGCGCCCGCCCGCCGCGGCTATGTGGCCGCCGCCGTCAAAGCGCTCGGCGAGTGCAGCCACATCCGTACCGTTGCCGGCCCTGAACGAGATCTTCACGTGGTCGGGCAGCTGCTCGGCCGTGAAGCCCACGCAAACGCCTCGGATTTCATTTAAGTAATTCACGATGGGGTGGGAGTCGGGCCTCGCGGCGCCGCTTTCCTTAAACATCTCATCGGTTATCATAATGCCTGCGACCCTGCCGTCGCTGCTCAATTGTATCTGATTGAGGGCGAGAGCCAACAGTCGCGTTTGAGCGTAGGAGCGTTCCCTGAACAGTCTTCTGGTCAGCGTCTCCACATCCACGCCCGCCTCGAGCAATTGCGCGGTGAGGCTGAACGATTCCGCATTGGTGTCCTTGAACGAAAAGTTGCCGCTGTCCGTGGCAATCGCGGTGTAGAGCTGCTCAGCAAGAGGCTTATCTATTTTGATGCCCAGGACATTAGCGAGCTTTACGATAATCTGGCCTGCCGCGACGGCCTTGCTGTCCAATAAGGTTACGGGCGCAAAGCCTATATTAGATTCGTGGTGGTCGATTACGGCGCGATACTTGCAGGCGTTGAACAGCGCGGTGCTTTTGCCCATGCGTTCCTCGTTGGACACGTCTACGCCAAGCGCCGTTTCGGGCACGTAGGGGAGACCCTTCTCCTCGTTTGTAAATTTCTCCCATCCGTCGAGAAAACGGTATTTGGGCGTGACTTCGTCATCACATACGGGAAAGGCGTTTTTTCCCATGCTTTTTAGTATGCGCACCATAGCAAGCGCGCTTCCGAAAGCGTCGCCGTCGGGACGGTAATGGGTTATTACCGCATAATTGTCGTGCGCGCGGAGAAACTCCGCCATTTCGTTAATGTTTGAAATCATTCTTCCTCCGCAGTATTGGCAGCATCTTCTTCTGCATTTTCGCTTGAAAGCTTCAGGCTTTCGCGAGAGAGTATCTCACCTATGTGCTGGGCATACTCCATGTTGTGATCCGCCTCAAATATTAGCTGAGGAGTTGCACGCAAATCGACCTGCCTGCTCAATTCATATCTAATAAAGCCCGCCGCGTTTTTGAGCGCCTTCATTAGCTCGGGGCGAACCTCGTCCTCAAGCACGGACACGCGCACCTTGCAGTACTTCAAATCTCTGGTCACATCGGCGCGCGTTATGGACCATGTGCCCTTTACGCGGGGGTCTTTAACGTCCTCACGTATTATTTTGTCGAGGACGTGGCGCACCTCTTCGCTTATTCTGTCAATTCTGTCAAATGCCATAAATTACCTCATTTGAAAAAGGCCGGCGAATTTGCCGCCGGCCTAAGGCTTACTTTTCGATTTGCTCCATTATGAAGCATTCCATTTCGTCTCCGACCTTTACGTCGTTGTAGCCCTCGATTCCTATGCCGCACTCATAGCCCTGTGCAACCTCGCGCGCGTCGTCCTTGAAGCGCTTGAGGGAGCTGATCTTGCCTTCGTGAATGATGACGTTGTCTCTGAGCAGGCGGATCTGAGCGTTGCGCTGAATCTTGCCGTCGGTGACGTAGCAGCCCGCGACTGTACCCACGCCGGAGACCTTGAAGGTCTGGCGCACCTGACAGCGGCCAAGCACGGTTTCCTTGAACTTGGGCGCAAGCATGCCCTTCATGGCCGCTTCGACGTCTTCGATTGCGTTGTAAATTACTCTGTAAAGTCTGATATCAACGTTCTCGTGCTCGGCCAGATCGCGCACAGAGTTGTCGTGGCGCACGTTGAAGCCGATGATAATGGCGTTGGACGCAGAGGCCAGCATAACGTCCGTTTCGGTTATCGCGCCTACGCCGCCGTGAATGCAGCGCACCTTGACCTCGGAATTGCTGAGCTTCTCCATGCTCTGCCTGACTGCTTCGACGCTGCCCTGCACGTCGGCTTTGATGATGAGGTTGAGTTCCTTGATCTGGCCTTCGGAAATCTGGTTGAACAGATCGTCCAGCGTCGCCTTCGTCTGCGCTTTGATGAGCGCCGCGCGTGCCTTGTCCTTGCGCTCCTCGGCGACCTTGCGGCTCAGACTGTCGTCGTCCACGGCGGAAATTATGTCGCCCGCCTCGGGTACGTCGTTAAAGCCTATGACCTCAACGGGGTCGGAGGGACATGCGCTCTATACTCTTTCGCCCTTGTCGTTCACCATGGCGCGCACTCTGCCGTACGCGGTGCCCGCGACGATGGTGTCGCCCACGTTGAGCGTACCGTTCTTGATAAGCACGGTAGCCACGGGGCCGCGGCCCTTGTCAAGCCTTGCCTCGATAATGATGCCTCTAGCCTTGCGGTCGGGGTTGGCCTTGTAATCCTGAACATCGGCAACCAGGAGCACCATTTCAAGCAGCTGATCGATGCCTTCGCCGGTCTTCGCGGAAACGGGCACCATAATGGTGTCGCCGCCCCTCTCTTCGCACAGCAGGTCGTACTTGGTCAGCTCCTGACGTATGCGGTCGGCGTCTGCGGTGGGCTTATCCATCTTGTTTATGGCCACAACCGTCTGAACGCCTGCGGCCTTGGCGTGGTTGATTGCCTCGATGGTCTGGGGCATTACGCCGTCGTCGGCGGCGACCACCAGTATAGCTATATCCGTAGCCTGTGCGCCTCTTGCGCGCATGGCGGTAAAGGCCTCGTGGCCGGGGGTGTCGAGGAAGGTAATCTGCCTGCCGTGCAGGTTGACCGTATAAGCACCTATGTGCTGGGTTATGCCGCCTGCTTCACCCGCAGTAACCTTGGTGTTTCTGATGTAGTCAAGCAGCGAGGTTTTGCCGTGGTCGACGTGACCCATAACGGTGACGACCGGGGGACGGGGCACAAGCTTGTCCTCTGGGTCTGCAACGTCCTCGGCCTCGAGCGCGTCCTCTGCGGTTTCAGTGGGCTTGTATTCGAGGTCGATGCCGTAGTCGGAGCATATAAGCTGAGCGGTGTCATAGTCCAGCTCGTTGTTTATGGTGGCTATGACGTTGAGCATCAAAAGCTTCTTTATGATCTCGTTTACGCTCTTGCCGATTTTTTCCGAAAGGTCCTTTACGGTTATCAGCTCGGTAGTCATCACGGCCTTTTCAATCTTGACCGGCTCGGGCTTGGGCTGAGCAACCTGCTGCGCCTTGCGCTTTTTCCTGATGCCCCTGTCGAACTCGTCGTCCATATTTATGGAGGGAGCTGCGGAACGGGTCACCTGACGCTTGTTCTTGGAGGTGTTGCGCTCAGGATCATTTTGGCGCACATACTGGTTTTTCTTGGGATCGTAATTGCTTACGCGCTCCTTTTCGGCAGTAGGTATAAGCTCGGGAGCCGGAGCGCGTCTGGGAGAGTAGCCGCCCTGTCTGGGCGCGCCGCCCCCCTGAGGCTGCTGACCGCCCTGAGGCCGGTTAAAGCCGGGCTTGCCGTAGGGCGCTGTGCCTTGCTGGGGACGGTTGAAGCCGCCCTGCTGAGGACGCTGCTGATAGCCGCCCTGCGCAGGTGCGCCCTGCTGGGGACGGTTGTAACCGCCCTGCGCCTGACCGCCCTGCTGAGGACGATTGTAGGCGCCCTGCTGGGGACGCTGCTGATAGCCGCCCTGCGCCTGAGAGGCACCCTGATAGGGGCGGCCGTAAGGCCCTCTGGGCTGCTGCGCAGTTCCGGCGGGTCTGGGCTGAACGTTTCTGGGCTGGAAATTGCCCTGAGGCTGAGGTCTGGGGGCCTGTGACGCGGCGGCTCTGGGCTGCGCGAAGAGCGCTTCCGCAGTTTTCGCTTCCTCGTTTACCTGAGCGGGCTTTTGTGCCTCTGCGGGCTTTCCTTCCGCCTTGACGGGCTCTGGCTCCTGCGCCGGCATCTTTTCCTCGCTGGCGTGCTGTATCGCGTTCACAGCCGCGTCAAAGCGATCCTGCAATTCCTTTCTGTCCTGAGCTTCACGGCTGGCCTTTTCGGCGCGCACGATCTCGTCGCCCCTGTTTCTGAGCGATGAAATCAAAACCTTGAGCTGAGACTTGCTGTTTGCAAGACCGTTGAGCGTACTTATGGCTTCCTGGCTCACATACTTGGCTGAGATTTTTGCCATTTGTATCAAAACACCCCCGTGTTGTAATTCAATCAATATATTTTAGCATTTGCTTTGAAAAGTTTTCGTCGCTGACAGCGGCGCACATCCTGTATTCGCCAAGGCTCTTTTCCAAAAGCCCCTGTGGCAGAAGCCTGATTGGCACATTTGCAAACCTGCTTTGCTTTGTAAATGCTTCGAGCGTATTCGCAGAAGCAGCTTCGTCTATAAGCACAAGCGTGCATTTGCCGCTGTTCAGGCATTTTTCGACTGCGACAGAGCCGCAACCCAGCCTTCCGGCTCTGCGGGCAAGCCCTATCATGCCCTTGAGCTTGTCCTCAAGCATCGGTTTTTCCTGCCTGCTCAAGCGCGCTGAACTGCTCCTCCAGCATGGCGTATATGTCCTTGCCGACCTCGGCTTCAAATTTACGCTCGAGCGCACGCGTTTTCTGCGCTTTTTTAAGGCATTCGAGCTTCGGACAGATATAAGCGCCGCGACCCGGCTTTTTGCCCTGCGGATCTATGCTTACCTGGCCTTCGGGCGAGCGCACTATGCGCGTTAGCTCTTTTTTGGGCTTCATTTCGTGGCAGGCCACGCACATGCGCATGGGTATCTTTTTTGGTTTAAGCATTTTCCTGTTCTTTGGCGGCCTCGCTTAATGCCTGCTCGGCCTGACTGAGTGACTGAATATCTATCTTCCAGCCGGTAAGCTTAGCGGCCAGACGCACGTTCTGACCCTCCTTGCCTATGGCGAGGGAGAGCTGATTGTCGGGAACTATTACGTGGGCGACCTTCTCCTTGTCGGAGGTCTGAACGGAATTGACTCTCGCGGGGCTGAGCGCCGCGGCGATGTATTCCCTGGGATCGGCAGACCACTTGATGATGTCTATCTTCTCGGTCTTGAGTTCGTTTACCACGTTGTCCACACGAAGACCTCTGGGGCCTACGCACGCGCCCACGGGATCTATGTCGCGGTTAGAGGAGAACACGGCCATCTTTGTTCTGGAGCCGGCTTCACGGGTGATTGCCTTGATGAGCACTTCGCCTGACCGTATCTCGGGCACCTCGACCTCAAACAGCCTCTTTAC
>JAFPYA010000118.1 GCA_017412445.1 Clostridia bacterium | reverse complement strand
TGCACACGCGCGGCTTTACGAATTGCGACCTGTTTTTTGACAAGGTCTACGCCGATGACACCGCGCACGTGAGGGACTTCAAAAACTTTGACCGCTTCAGGCGCTTCGCTGAGGTGCACGACGTGTTAAGCGGAGCGGCGAAGGGGCGCGAGAGCGATAACGAGCGTATACTCGTATACAATATCGGCGTATCTATGCACGACGTATATTTCGCTTTCCGGATATATGATATGCTTAAGGAACTGGGGAGGCTCAACACCCTTCAGACGCTCGACCTTAAGGAGCCGCAAGAGAAATTCTGGATATAAAAATGAACTGCCCTCCCAAAACATAACGCGCGGGAGGGCAGAGCTTTAAATATGCTTATATCAGATGACCTTGAATTCCTTGTGCTCGATGGGCGTTTCGGCGTTGTCTGCGAGTATCAGGCTGAAGTCGCCCTTTTCGACCCGCCAGATGAAATCTCTGCCGAGCGTGCGCATGCTTCTTGGAGTAACCGTCAGGGTCAAGCGTCGCGTCTCGCCTCTGTCAAGCGTCACACGCTCAAACGCGGCCAGCGCCATCAGGGGCTTTACGGTAGAGCTGACCATGTCGCGGATATACAGCTGCGGCACGGCAGAGCCCCGCACATTGCCTGTATTGGTCACGTCAAATGAAGCCTGTATGCTTTCGCCCGCCTGTATGCTTTGCGCGGAAAGCGTCAGATTTTCATATCTGAACGTCGTGTAGCTGAGTCCGTAGCCGAAGGGGTAGAGGGGCAGCCAATCCATTTCCACATAACGCCTGCCGCCGCCGGGTCTGCGGGAATAGTGGCAGGGTATCTGACCCACGCTCTTCGGGAAGGTAATGGGCAGCCTGCCGCCGGGACAGTTGTCGCCAAACAGCGTCTCGGCTATTGCATAGCCGCCCTCTTCGCCCGGGAACCACGCCTGCAGTATTGCAGGTATGTGCGCCTGTTCCCAATTGATCGAGGCCGGACGTCCGCCCTGAAGCACGAGCACGACGGGCGTGCCGGTTTCGTAAATCGCCTTGATGAATTCGCTTTGACGACCCGGCAAATCGAGGCTCACCCTGTCGAAGTTTTCACCGCTGGTGTCGGGGCTGTCGCCCGCAAATACTATCGCCGCATCTGCCTGCTTAGCGAGCTCTATAGCCCTTGAGAAGTCCTCTCTTTCCCTGTTATAGCCGAACACCACGCGCGCGCCCCTGCGGTCGTTTGTGAACTCTATAACAAGCGCATATTCGCGCCCCTTTATAAACTCAAATTCCACGGTGCGGTTCGCGTCATTTTTTTCACCCCAGCCGTCCAGTATCAGCTGACCGTCCACGTACAGGCGCATGCTATCCTGAGTGTTGAAGCCTATGTAGCCGTTAAAGCTCTCGTAAGGCACGAGCTTGCCAGTCCAGCGCACGCTGAAGCAATATGCGTCCACCTCACTGCAGGGCTTTGACATAATCCAATTGAAGTTTATACGGTCGTCCACGCGGGTCATAATGGGTTCACCCTCAAAGCAGCGCCCGTTATAGTAATGGCCCGTAAGGCCGGGTTTGCCGTCCTCGCTCAAAAGCACCCTGTGTGAGAAGGGCACCGCCGCATCGCCCAGAAATTTGCAGCCCGCGTCATAAAGCACCTTTGTTTCCGGTGAAACGATGCTCCTTATGCCTTCGAGCGCGGAGAAGCCGCCCTTTGCGTCATCCGTATAATCGCCCAGCATCGCCTTGCCGGCGCCGGGACCCAATACCGCCACTGTTTTTATGCTCTTATCGAGGGGCAAAAGGCTATTCTCGTTTTTAAGAAGCGTCATGGTTTTGCGTGCGATTTCGCGGGACAGCGCTATGTGCTCGTCGGTGTGTACGTACTTTGATTTCCTGTGGGGATCAACGTATGGGTTTTCAAACAGGCCGAGCATGAACTTGACCCTGAGCACGCGCGCGCAGGCTTCGCGTATAACGCCGAGGCTCAGCCTCCCTTCGTCCACGAGCTGCTTAAGCCCCTGCTGCCACTCGTCGTGCGGGAAATCGTACAATTGCAAGTCGACGCCCGCTTCAAGCCCCATAGCCATGGCTTCCTTGCGCGTGGCGGCGAGAAAGTGATTGTCGTAAAGCCTTGCAACAGCGGTAAGGTCTGAGCGCACGAAGCCCTTCATGCCCCACTGGTCTCTGAGCACCTCGGTGAGCAGCTCGTGGTCGGCCGCCACGGGCACACCGTCTATGGCGTTATAGGAGCACATCGCGTCGGTCGCGCCTGCATCCCTGAACGCCGCCTCGAATATAGGCAACGCGTCAGAGAACACCTCGTGCCTGCCCATCTGGCAGGGCGCGCAGTTGAGTCCGCCCACTGGCATGCCGTAGCCCGCGTAATGCTTGGGCTCGGCGGCCACGGTATCTGACCTGTCGAGGCCTTCGCCCTGCATGCCGCGCACGGTCTCACGGGCAAACTCGCTTCCGAGATATGTGTCCTCGCCGTAGGTCTCCTCGGTGCGCCCGTATCTGGGATCGCGTATGAGATCCATTACGGGGCTGTAGGTCTCGTGTATGCCCAT
>JAFPYA010000117.1 GCA_017412445.1 Clostridia bacterium | reverse complement strand
TGATCGGCCACCCCTTCCCTTTGAAGGGGCCTTCCTCCACATGCAGATATACATATACATACCCGGCAGGACAACCCTCGTATACTGCGCTCAGGGCAATGCATTTCCCTTCCGTCTGATCCTTCAGTCTTGACAGATAACCGGCAACATCCGGATGCCATCCCTGGGCTGTCAGTTCATCCGTAAAAATCCGGGCATCCTTCGCTTCCATATTGCGGATGACGAGCTTCTCGTCTTCATAATAAACCAAGGAATCGCTTCCCTCCTCATGATAAGAACCTGCCTTGCCGGTAAGGATCCGTCTCCTTTAGGCAGAATCTTCAAAGTAAACCTGCTTTGCCAAATCCCGATTTATCGGGCCGGAGCTCCTGAGCAGCGAAGGCTGCGCCTGTGCCGTCTTGCCTTAATACACAAATGGGCGAATATCATTTTCCGCTTTTGCAGTAGTTCCACTCTCTTTGCGTCTTTTCCTCGAGGCGGGCAATCTCTTCGCGTGTAGTGTACATCCAGTATACCGGCCAGCCGATTCCGTGAACCCTGCCCACGTCGTGCATGAACACCCAGATTTCCACCTCGTCCCCGGCGTCAAAGGCGTCACAGGGCACGGCCATCTCCGGCCTGTAATGGCCGAGCCACGGCGAATCGGAGAGATGGCTCTTGTGGACGCGGCCTTTTTGACCGCTTATGTATACGTCCGCCTTGCCGTCTATGCCCTCAAAGAAAAGCGAAAGCAAGCCGCCCGCGCTTTTGTCGAGCCGCGGGATGACGGATTTGGCGTAATAGGCGTAGCAGAGGGGCTGCCCCTGCGCTTCTCCATGCCTGTTTACCACAAGCGGCGTGCCTGTCGTGCCCACGGGCAGCCATCTTTCGGTCATGTGCGCCCTGATGACGTCCTCGTCCTGCGTGCCGGCGGGAAGTGTGTTTGAAATCCGCCAGTTTCGAATATAGGCGCATTCGGCTTTGGGCAGCTGCCTGAAGGCTCCAGCGCCGCGATTAATTTCTATGCTCGCAGGCTCAAGTCCGTCGGCATGAACCGACACCCTGAGGCTGCCCACGGTTTCAAGGGAGCGGAATATCGCCTGCGCCTTGCCGTCAAAGGCGCGTATTTCGTGTCCGCATCTCCCCTGATACAGGTCGGGACGCAGCGTCAGGGTCGTGAGCAGCTCTCCGTTTTTGTCGCACTCGAAACGCAGAAGCCTGCCGGTCTCACGGGTGCAGACGCGGCCTTCGGCGTCCGTTATGTAAGCGGAAACTATCGCGGTATCCGCGCCGTCGGCCGCGAGCGACCTGTTTTCGCACACGAGCCTTAAGCGAGCGGGCGCGCCGGGCGTGACCGCCTCATCCTGCGCCCAGATTTTGCCGTCCTTGTACGTTACGGCCCTAAGAATGCCCTCCTCGTACGGCAGGCTCGCGGGCGTGATGCTCAGCATGTCCGTTTCGACGCGCTTTATAAACCTGCCGTTTATAAACAGGTCCGTGCAGTCTCCGTTGTTTGCGATGTTGATTTGCGCTTCCCCGCCCCTGGGCAGGTCAAAATCCCAGCCCGGGCAGATCCTGCACAGGGGCTCGTGCTGCTTAAGGTACGCCTTGAAGCCATAATACCCCGTGCCTGGCGTGCCGTCCATGCCTATTATGCGCGGGCGCTCCGGGCCGTAATTCCACGCGGTAAAGTGGAAACCGCCTATTACATACGGTTTTTTGAGCTGCAGCGCGTCTTCGCCCGGGCGTATGACCATATCGCCCATGTGCGGGCCGCATCCCAAAGGAAAAATCATTTCGGAGCAGAAAATCGGCTTGTCGGGCTTCAGCTGATGCAGTTGGTCGAAGTGCATCGTTTGGTGATTGAAGCCGAATATATCGTAATCCTCATGCGCGCCCTCTGAGAACATGCCGTACGAGGTCGCACCTGTCACGGGGCGGGTGGGATCGAGCTGCTTTACAATCTGCTTAAGGTGCGCGAAAATGCGTTTGCCCGTATCGCAGGTTACAAAGTCCTCCTCGTTGTACAGCGCCCACATGCACACCGACGGGTGGTTACGGTCGCGCTTCACCATGCGGCGCACCTCGTCAATACATATGTCCGAGGGGCGGAAGCACCTGTTTTCGTCCATCACGAGCTGGCCGTAGTGGTCGCACCAGTCCATTATCGCCTCTGGATGGGGGCTGTGCGCCGTGCGGTAGCCGTTGCTGCCCATCTCGCTTAGCGTCCTTATCTGGTATTCGCACATGGAGTTCGACATGGCTTCGCCTACGCCGAGATACGTCATGTGGTTGGCAAAGCCGTATATCTTTACGGGCTTTCCGTTCAACAGCATGCCCCTGTCCGCGTCAAAGCTTATCTCCCTGAAGCCGAAATCGGTACTGTATTCATCCACGATATCGCCGCCGGCCTCTATTCTGGTTTCGAGGCGGTACATCTCGGGCGTCTCGGGGCACCAGGGGGTCACATCCGGCACGGTGAGCGCCTGACGGACGACTGAGGATGCGCAGGCCTCAATCGTCACCTCTTCCGAGCTTATCCAATCCGTAAGCTGTTTATCCCCGTGATACACGGCCGAAAGCACGCGCGCCCCTTTGGCCTCGGTGTAGGCGTTTACAAGCTCCGTTTCTATGTTCGCACGCCAGCTTTTGCCCTCCGAGCGCTCCGTGCGCACGAACGTTCCCCATTGCGCCACCGAAAGCCTGTCGGTCTTTATGAGATACACGTTTCGCGTGATGCCGCCGCCCTCGTAATACCACGCCTCAAAGTCGTGGCAGTCGCAATGCACCGCAAGCACGTTCTGCGCCCCGCCAAACGTGACCGCGTCGGTTATGTCGACCTCAAAGCCTATGCCGTTTGTATAGTTGGTTTTGAGCAGCATGGCGTTCAGGTAAACCTCGCACCTTGTGCCAACGCCCTCAAAGTACAGCGTTATGCGCTTGCCCTCGTCAGCCTTGCTCAGGGTGAAATAGCGCCTGTACCATGCGCTGCCCCTGTCCATGGGAAAATCGTAGTGCTCGCCGCCGTGAGGATCTGTTTCGCTTATTCCATTAAACGCCACAAAATCGTGCGGCACGCTCACGGTTTCCCAGAGCGAGTCGTCAAAATCCCGCCGCGCAGGCCCTTTTGCGGACGCCGCGCGGGACATCCTGTAGGTCTGGTCGGAGCACTCGCGCCTGATGGGGAGTGCCTCCGGCTCACCGAAAAAAAATTTCCAGTTCGTGCTTACAAGCAGCTTTTCTCTCATTGCCAACACTCCAGATTCCGTACTTGTGCCATGTAAAATCATACTGTTTATTTTACTATACTTTTACACGATTGTCAATTGTGAGTCCGCCGATAAGCTGCGGCAGGGCCTTGCACGCTCGCTCTTTTTTGCGGCCTCTTTACTGTTTTTTTCTTCTCTCTTCAGG
>JAFPYA010000116.1 GCA_017412445.1 Clostridia bacterium | reverse complement strand
TGAGGCTTTTCAGTCCTCGTCGAGGCCCTTAAAGCCCTCGCCCAGTGCTTCGTGGGCGTCGCTTATGAACATGAAGGCGGCCTCGTCCTCCTCCTTGACTATGCGCTTGACCTCCATTACCTCCTGACGGCTGACCACGCAGAGGATCACGGGGCGCTCGTTTTGTGTATAGGCGCCGCGCGCCTTGAGCTGGGTCACGCCGCGGTTCATCTGCTCAAGCAGGCGGGAGGTGATTTTCTCCCAGCTGGCGCTCATTATGAAGCAGGCCTTGTTGCCGCCAAAGCCTATAGTCACGGTGTCGACCACGCGCGCGGATATGTATATGTTTATCAGCGCGTACAGCGCGGCGGTCGTGCCCACCACGAAGCCCGCCGAGACCACCACGGCAAAGTCTATCGCAAAGAGGAACGCGCCCACGGAAATGTGGGTAAAGTGCCTGTGCACCATGCGGGCGATCATGTCGCTGCCGCCCGTGGTCGCGCCGCCGCGCAGTATCATGCCCAAACCCACTCCCAGCATCACGCCGCCGAACAGCGTGCCCAGCAGCGGATCGAGCGTCATGGGCTTAAGCGGCAGCAGGTCAATGCACAGCGAAAACAGTATTGTGGCTATCAGGCTCCTGAAGGCGAACACGCGGCCTATCGAGCGGTAGCCGATTATGAACAGGGGCACGTTCAGCACCAGCGACACAGTGCCTACGGGCACCTTGAACAGGTAGTTGAGTATCACGCCCACGCCGGTAAGTCCGCCAGGCGCGATGTTGTTGGGGGTCATAAACAAGGGATAGGACGCGCCGCCGATTATGCAGCCCAGCACTATATGCGCGTAGGCCACGAGGCGCTGCCTGTTTTGGGGACTAAGTCGTTTCACTCTTTACCTCTTGAATGTGCATCATATATTTATTTCCGAAAGGATTTTGCCCACCTTGTCGTGAATCACGAGCGTGGCCTTGCGGTCGGCGGGCGTGGGGTCGCGGTTTATGAGCACGAGCTCCCTGCCGCGAAAATAGTCGAGGAAGCCCGCTGCGGGGTATACGCTCAGGGACGTGCCCGCAACTATCAGCGTGTCCGCCGCGCTTATCTCCCTGAGCGCGCCAGTCACGGTGGCGCTGTCCAGCCCTTCCTCGTAGAGCACCACGTCGGGCTTTATCACTCCGCCGCACTCGCAGCGCGGTATCCCCTCGCTGTGAAGTATGTATTCGGGCGGGTAAAACTTGCCGCAGTCCATGCAGTAGTTTCTGTGCACGCTGCCGTGCAGCTCGAACACGTTTTTGCTGCCCGCCTTCTGATGCAGGCCGTCTATGTTCTGGGTCACCACCGCGCTGAGCTTGCCCTTTCTCTCCCTCTCCGCGAGCTTCAGATGTGCCTTGTTGGGCTTTGCGTCGAGTGCAAGCATCTTGTCGCGATAGAAGCGGTAGAACTCCCTGGGATGAAGCTCAAAGAACGTGCGCGAGAGTATGGTCTCGGGCGGATAGGCGTATGTCTGATTGTACAGCCCGTCCACGCTGCGAAAATCGGGTATGCCGCTCTCGGTTGACACGCCCGCGCCGCCGAAAAACACTATGCGCTTTGACGAATCGATTATCTCCTGAAGCGTCTTCATCTGCCCTGCCTCCTCAGTATGCCTTTATGTCGGTTATAGCCTCTCCGCCCTCGGTCACGGTGAGCACGATGCGGCTGAGACGCGCCTTTCCGAGCTTCACTATGAGCTTGTGCCCCACGGTTTCGCCCGAAAACAGATGAAATCTCTCGCCGCGGGTATTTTCGCCGTAAAGCTCGAAGCGCTTTACCGTCTGCCCCCGCGTTATGTCCTCGCGGATGATTACGGCATTTACGGTCTCGTCGCTCTCGCATGAAATTTCATAGCGCCCCTTGCCCGCGCTTCGGCATTCGCAGAACGGCTTTGGCTCGCCGTATCTGCGCTTAAGCTCCCCGCCGAAGTTCCTAAGCGCCTCAAGGTCGCTGTCGTCTATCAGTCCCCGCGCATCGGGTCCCACGTTCAAAAGCAGGTTGGAGCCCCTGCCCACGGAGCACTCGTACATGTCCATGAGCTTTTCGGTGGGCTTGATAGTGTCCGCGTTCAGGTCGTAAAACCATGTGTCCCTGAGCTTGCAGTCGCATTCGGCGGGCAGGAACAGCGTCTTTTCCTCGCCAAGCACCCTGTGCTTCACCGCGTAGGGGTTCGGGTAGGGCGCGTAGCCCTCCTCGTTGCCCACCCAGCGCGTGTCGGCATCCCACATGTCGAAGAGCATTATGTCCGGCTGCAGGGCGCGGATGTGCGAGACTATGCGCCTTTGGTCGTACTCGTGGCCGTTTGAGCCGCAGCCGTCAAACCAGAGGTAGTCGATTTTGCCGTAATTCGTGAGCAATTCCGAAATCTGGCCTATGAAGTAGTCGTCGTACTGCACGGGGTCGGTGAAGTCCGCGCCGTGCCCGCCCCACTGCGCCGGGGAATAGTAAAGCCCCACGCCAAGACCCTCCTCGCGGCAGGCGGAGACGAACTCCCCTACCACGTCGCCCTTGCCGTTTTTCCACGGGGACGCGGCCACGCTGTAGGGCGTGCGCTCGCTCGGCCAGAGCGCAAAGCCGTCGTGGTGCTTCGTGGTGAGTATGCAGTACTTCGCGCCTATGAGCTTTGCCGCCCTTAGCCACGCGTGCACGTCGAGCTCTGTCGGGTTGAACGCGCGCGCGTCCATCTCGCGCCCGTCCCAGTCCGTGTGGCCGGGATAGAAGGAGCGTATGCCGAAGTGGAAAAACATGCCCACTTCCCAGTCAAGAAACCTAAGCTGCTTTGCGCTCGGCGCGTACACCATGAGCCTCACCCTTCATATGCTTTTTGTTTAGTATAAGCTTTCTCCGCCCTTAAGTCAATAAGAGAGGCCGCAAAAAAGTGGGAAGCGGCGTTTCGTCCGTTCCCACTCTTTTTTTGATTAAGCTTATTCGCCCTGCTGCGCGGCGCGGTATTTGGTGAGCAGATTGTTTATGCGGGCGAGGGGGTTCATAAGGTTGTCCAGAGTGTGGTCGTGGTTCAGGGTGGCGATAATGAAGCTCATGTACTTGCTCATGTCGGCCTCTATGAACCAGGGAGCGTTCCTTACCTCGGGGGGCAGGTAGACCAGGTTCGTGCCTATCACGCCGCCCAGATATCCCTTCTTCCACGCCTCGTCAAACGCCTTTATGCCGTTTGTGAAGAAGCAGAACGTGGCGGCCATGAACACGCGGCCGACCTTCCTGCGGCGCAGATCCTTGAGCAGGTCAAGCATGCTGTCGCCGGAGGAGATGATGTCGTCCACCACCAGCACGTCCTTGCCCTTTACGGAGGAGCCCAGATATTCGTGCGCGATTATCTGGTTGCGGCCGTCGACGACCTTGGAGTAGTCGCGCCTTTTGTAGAACATGCCCAGATCCAGCCCCAGCACGGTGGAGTAGTAGATGTTTCTGTCCATCGCGCCCTCGTCGGGGGAGATGATCATCATGTGCTCCTTGTCGAGCTTCATGTCCTTGTGCTTGCGAAGCAGCGCCTTGAGCACCTGATAGGTGGGCATCACGTTTTCAAAGCCGGTGAGCGGTATGGCGTTTTGCACTCTGGGGTCGTGCGCGTCGAAGGTGATAATGTTGCTCACGCCCATGTTGCTGAGCTCCTGCAGCATCATGGCGCAGTCCATGCTTTCGCGGCTGGGCTTTCTGTGCTGGCGGCTCTCGTAGAGGAAGGGCATGATCACGGTGATGCGGTAGGCCTTGCCGCCTATGGCCGCGATTATGCGCTTGAGATCGGAATAGTGGTCATCGGGGGAATAGGGCACGGTCTGGCCGTACATTTTGTAGGTGACCTGCCGCGCGGTGACGTCGGTGATTATGTACACGTCGTAGCCTCGGGCGCTCTGCGCCACAAGACCCTTGCCTTCGCCCGTGCCGAAGCGGGGGCACTTGACCTTCATAAGGAAGCTGTCCATGCCGTAGGCGGTGTAGGTGACGAAGTCGGAGTTGTTCTCGTAGGTTTCCTTGCGCCAGGTCCTCAGATACTGGTCGATCTTGTCGCCCATCTCCTCGCAGCCGGGCATGGCGATTATGCCAAGAGGCGCGACGGGAGCGGTATCCTGAGGCATGGTTGCGGCACCGGATAAAATCTCACTCATGTTCACAAATCTCCTTAAAGCAAGCTGTCGAGCGTGAAAAATCGAGTACTCTAAAATTATATCCGCACGGCGTTAAGTTTTTTCGGGATAAAGCGCATTTTCGCGTTGAGTTAGCGAAAATCGAGGTTAAATATATGGGCGGCTCATGCGCCCGGGACGCGCGCCTGCGCTTCTCATTCCTTGCGCTGCACTTTTCGCTAAAAACGCCGTTCTCTGGCGCAAGCCCCCGGCGTGCGCTTCACTGCATTAAAAAGCCTGTATTTTATGCCTTTTCAAACCTAATCACGTTCCAGCTGGCCGCGGGCAATATCACCTTGCCGTCGTTGTAGTCGGGGGTTATTTCCCTTGGCAGCACGTTGTCGGGGTTCTGTTCGGTGTTCACGGCCTTCATGTCGTCGTGGTGGAGCACGCTGTGGGAGAGCATGCGAAGGTCGCCAAAGGCTCTTAAGTCCAGCGCAAGTGCGCTGTCTTCGCTTAAGCTCCGGTTCACGGCGAACACGATCAGCGCGCCGTCGTCGTTTAAAACCGCCGCAGCGTCTATGTCGGGCACGTCGGTATAGTGGGCGGTGTCGCGCTTTTCGCACTCGATGATCGGCTTAAGGCTCGTGCCGCGGCCGAACAGGCTCGCCTGCATGAGAGGGTAATAGATCGTCTGCGCCCACGCGCCGCCCTTTTCGCGGGTCATTATGGGCGCGATCACGTTGACAAGCTGCGCCATGCAGGCCACCTTTACGCGGTCGGCGTTTTTGAGTATGGTTATAAGCATCAGACCCACCAGCAGCGCGTCCTCGAAGTTGTACACGTCCTCGAGCAGGTGCAGCGCGGTGCCCCAGGGCTCGTTTTTGTGTATCTTCTGGTCGTCGGCGTGGGAATGGTACCACACGTTCCACTCGTCGAGCGAGAGGTTCACCTGCTTTTTGGAGTGTTTTTTGCCCTTCACGCTGTCGCAGATGCAGGCCACGGTGCGTATGAACTCGTCCAGATCCATGGTGCTGGCGAGGAAGTCGTCCGTGTCGTTGTGGGGATTGCCGTAGTAGCGGTGCAGCGACACGTAGTCCACGTTGTCATAGCACTCGCTGAGCATGGTGTATTCCCAGTCGCCGAAGGTGGGCATGCCGCTCGAGGAGGAACCGCAGGCTACGGTCTCGATCGAATCGTCCACCCACTTCATCATCTTGGCGGCTTCGTTTGCGGCGCGGCCGTATTCGTAGGCGGTCTTCGAGCCCATCTGCCACGGGCCGTCCATCTCGTTGCCGAGGCACCAGAGCTTTATGCCGAAGGGGTCCTTGGCGCCGTTTTTGATGCGCAGGTCGCTGAGGAACGTGCCGGACGCGTGATTGCAGTATTCAACGACCTCCTTGGCCTCGAGTGCGCCGCGCGTGCCGAGGTTTATCGCGTACATGGGCGAGGTGCCGGCCTTTTTGCACCAGTCGACAAATTCGTGCAGGCCGAATGAGTTGGGCTCGGTGGTCTTCCACGCCAAGTCGAGGCGGGCGGGGCGATCCTTCCCCACGCTGTCCTCCCACTTGAAGCCGCTTACGAAGTTGCCGCCGGGGTAGCGCACCACGGGCACACCGAGCCTTCTGACCAGCTCCAGCACGTCGCGCCTCAGGCCATTTTCGTCGGCCGACGGATGGCCGGGCTCGTATATGCCGGTGTAGACAGCGCGCCCCAGATGCTCTATGAACGAGCCGTACACGCGTGGGTCGACCTGTGAAATTTTATAGTCTTTGTCGAGGATGAGGCTTGCGGTTTTCATGTGTTTCCTCCTTTATGTTGTCAATCGGCAAATTCAAAATAGCCGCGCACGATGTCGTTCTGGACAAAATACAGTCCCTCGCCGTTGCCCACGAAAGAGCTCGCCGCCATAAAGCTGAGCGGGCTGTTTTTTCCAAGGCCGCTCAGCTTTAGCTTGGTAAGCTTAAAGGTGTCGGGGGCAAGCAGATAGAGCTGACTGCCATCGTACGCGTCGTAGCAAATGAACGCGTCACCGGCCGCGGCGACGATGAAGAGCGGCTCAGTGAACTGCTTTGTTTCGCCCTTTTCGCGGTCCACTATGACCGCGTTTCCAATAGAGGCGGCGATGCTGCCGCAGGCTAAGGCGTATCTGCCGTCGCCCGTCACGAGCAGCCTGTCCGGCTCCTTCGACATAGCGTACCTGCCCAGCTCCAATACGGTTGAGCGTTCCTTGGAAATATCCGCAAGGTACATTTCGCGCGAATAGTCCGTTTTGTCCATCGTGTCCGACGGGACCAGCGCCAGCACGCTGTCGTCCTTTAAGAGCGTCAGGCGTTTGATCTGGCTGCTCAGGCCACTAACGTCAAGCTCAGGCGCGGTCGGCAAATATGTTTCGCCGGTATCCAAAAGCGTTATGCCCTCGGGGGTCAGCAGCCTGCCATCGCAAAGCGCCGCATAGCGTATATCGTTTATCAGGCGGCATTCGCCCGTCTCAAGGTCGACGAGGAATGACGCCCCGAGCTGAGCGGCGTCCGCTATGGCATAGCGCGCCGAGACGGAGTCGGCCGTCGTGGCCAGAGAGACAATGCGGGGAAAGCACTCGCTCAGGTGGTCTAAGCTTGTAAACCGCTTCAGTCCCTTTTCGTTCAGGTAGGATGCTTCTATCTCGAGTATCCTGTCCCTTTGCTTCTCCCTTTCGCTCTGCTCCCTCGTATTCCTCGTGACCGTAAGCACCACCGCGCTCTCCGCGAGCTGGTTGAAAGCGGCGATATCGCTTTCGTCCGTGAACGTCAGGGGCAGGCGCCTGTTTTCAAGCGTATCCCACAGGTACACCTCATATGCGCACGATATAAGCACGTTGCGTCTGTCGCTGCTCGCGGCTATGACGCGGCAGCTTGGGTCTGTGAAGGCGTTATCGGGCACGGAAACAAATCTGAGAGACGGGGCGGACGAGCCGAATAAACCGCTCAGCCAGCCCTCGCCCGTGGCGCAGCCGCCGAGCAGCGCAAGCGCGAGCAGCGCGGAAACGAGTGTTTTAACGTTTTTCATTGGCCGGTACTCCTTTTAACGCTGAAGGGGTCGGTTGTTAATCGTCGCCGTACACAAATTCTATGAACGCGTCGCGGTTCTTCCTGTAATCGACGTCAAAAAACATGCTGCCCTCGTCCCTGTAAGTGCCGTTCACGGGCAGGCGGCTCTGCTCGACGGACGAAGCCAGGAGCGCCTTTTCGCCGAGCGACACAAGCTGGATAAGGTTCATGTTGGTCTCAACGCACTTAAGCCCCTCGCTCGCCAGGCGGAGCAGCGTTATGGGGCCCGCGCTCTTAAGGCTTTTTAGCGCGGCGGAAATCACCTTGCGCTGCCTGAGAGTGCGC
>JAFPYA010000115.1 GCA_017412445.1 Clostridia bacterium | reverse complement strand
CACACGGCCTTCCGGCAGTATCTCATAACCCTGATTGCCGTCACGATCGGGCTCGCCGTAATATGGATCGAAGGACACGGCGGTGTCCAGCGGCCATTGCTTTGACATTATGACAACCTCCCTTTAACTGCTTTGACGCCGCACGCTAACTGCGCGTCAACATTTTCCTGTGTCAGTGCCGGTATCGTATCACAAAATGGCAGGCCTGTCAACAGACGTAGCAGCAGCTGAACGAAAAGCGCAAGCGCTGCGCAGTATCGAACAACAACGCTGATTTGAAAGGCGCTCTCTCCTTTTTAATGCCCACAAATGCGCGGCTCGTCCGCTCTCACAGGCGCTCAGATTTTCAGCAAGCGTATGTGATCCTCGGCGTTTTTGAGTATTGCTTCCACGTCCGCGCCGCTTATGTCCAGACCCTCGGCCTTTATCATTTCGCACTCCGAAATTCCGAAAAACGTCTGCGCGAGCGCCCGTATGTAGCCAAAGCCAAACTCTGCTGAGGCGATATAAGCGCCCGCGGTCGTGACGTAGTAAAGCCTTTTCGCCCTGCACATGCTTACGGGTGCGTCGTTTTCATAGCGGAAGGTAAGCCCCACTACACAGATTTGTTCAATATATCTTTTTAGCGCCGCCGGAAACGACAAATCCCAATACGGCGCGGCGATAACCACGGTATCTGCCGAGGCGAAGTCCTTCGCAAGGTCAAACACGGGCGAAACGAAGTCCATCTTACCGCTCCTTTCGTTTCTCCAGGCGATGAAGTCGGCGTTCACCTCAGGCAGCTGCGTTTTATCAAGCTTTACTGCCTTCACAGCGCCCGAAAACCGCCTGAGCAGGCAGTCCGCAAGTCTTTTCGTGCGGGAGTCAGGTCTTACGCACGCATTCACAAACAGTATCATTTTTGCCTCCTGTCGTCAAAAGCTCCGCGCCGATTCGGTATCCGCCGGAAAATTGCAGCAGGCGGTCTTCGTGCCGCAGCTGCCTTTAGGTCGATAAAGCCGCCTTTGCCGATGCCTTACGGCAAGAATTTGCCTGCGGCCAGATACAGCTTGTACCAGTCGTGATGCGACAGGGTTACCTTCACCGCGTCGCAGGCGTCCTTCATGTGCGCGGGGTTCATTGTGCCCAGAATCGCCTGCATCTTGGCGGGATGGCGCAGTATCCACGCTGTGGCTACCGCGGTCTTTGAAACGCCCTCGCGCTCTGCTATCTCATTAAGCGCCCCGTTCAGAACAGGGAAATCGGGGTTATCCACGAACACGCCCTTGAAGAAGCCGTATTGCAGGGGCGACCAGGCCTGAATGGTTATGTCGTTTAAGCGGCAGTAATCCACGGTGCCGTTGTCGCGGTCGAGCGACATGTCGGTGGTCTTGTTGTTGACGTAGAGCGCCTGATCGATGAGCTGGGACTGGTCGAGCGAGAATTGCAGCTGATTGAACACGAGCGGCTGACGAACGTACTTTTTGAGCAGCATCAGCTGCATGGTCGGCACGTTGCTTACGCCGAAATAGCGCACCTTGCCGCTCTTTTCCAATTTGTCAAACGCCGAGGCCACCTGCTCGGGCTCAAAAATCAGGTCTGGGCGGTGCAGAAGCAGGACGTCGAGGTAATCGGTTTTGAGGCGGCTCAGGCTTTCGTCCACGCTTACAAGTATGTTTTCTTCGGTCCAGTCGAACTCTTTTCTTTCAAAGCGCAGGCCGCACTTGCTTTGCAGTATCACATCCTCACGCCTGAGTCCCGTGAGCGGGAAGGCGTCGCCAAAGCGGGTCTCCGCCTCGCCGTTGCCGTAGCAGGTGGCGTGATCGTAAAAGTTGACGCCCAGATCGTAGGCGTTGCGTATCACCTCCGCCGCCTTATCCACGCTCAGCGCGGGCATGCGCATGCAGCCCTGTATTATTACAGGCACGTTTTTCGGTCCGTTGACGATGTTCAGCGTTTTCATTTTTTCCTCCTCATCTGTGGGGTATAAGGCAAGCGTGTTTTGCGGCGCGGGTACTCATTTCGCGCCGTTTTCGCTGTTTACAGTATAACCGAAAACTTTCACAGAGTCAACTGCGGCGTAACCTCAGATATACTTTTTCCCTTTCCGAAACACTTTAGCCGCTTGCTTGCCATATAACGCGCTTGACATTGCTTCTCACGAAACATATAATCTATACATAACAACTTCAGGCGAATAAGCGGAGGATCGGAAATGGAAATAGAGCATCTCATCACACCCTACAAGCTGGGCAAGGCGGTGCTTCAGGGCTCGGGCGTAAAGGGCGCGTATGATGAATACGCCGTGGACTGCCCCACCGTATTCAGGCATAACGGGCGATATTATATGCTGCACGTGGGCTTTGACGGCACGGGCTACCAGACGGGGCTCGCGGTGAGCGACGACTTAGTTAGCTGGGAAAGGCTCGGCGTGGTGCTGGCGCGGGGCGCAAATCGCCCGTGGGACAGCGTGGGCATGGCGGCGACCGCGGTGCTTATGGACAACAGCCTGCGCGGCGGAAACGAGCTGCTCAAGTGGAACGGCAAATACTGGCTCATGTACCATTCCTATCCCGACAAGGGCTACGAGGCGGGCTCCGCCGAGGTTGGGCTTGCGTATACCGACGACGAAAGCCTGCTTAAGTGGACCTTCGTAGGCGAGCCCGTGTTCTCATGGCGCGAGGGCGCGCGCTGGGAAAGGGGCGGCCTGTACAAGGTGAACCTCGTTAGGGCGAACGGCCGCTTTTATATGTACTACAACGCCAAAAACGATCCCACGGGCGGCTGGGAGGAGCAAATCGGCATGGCGGTTTCGGACGACCTGATGAACTGGGAGCGCTGCTTCGACAGACCCATAGTGCCCGTAAACCCGCACGCATGGGACAGCCGCTTCGCCTCCGACCCTTTTGTGATGTACGATGAAGACAAGGCGCAATGGGTGATGTTCTATTACGGGCTGGGCGACCTGTCTGCCTGCGACGGGCTCGCAGTGAGCCGGGACATGTACACATGGACAAAGTTCCCCGCGCCTATACTGACCACCGGCCGCAAGGGCACGCTCGACAGCAAGTACGCCCATAAGCCCTGCGTGATATGCAAGGACGGCATGCTCTATCACTTTTACTGTGCCGTAAGGCCCATGGTCGAGGGCGACATTCCCGGCATGTACAACGAGTTCCGCTGCATCACGGTCGCACGCTCAGAGCCGTGGCAGGTGTAAAAATGCACACTCTTGCGGTTGACAAGCATGCAAAGAAGAGTATAATTCAAATTGACATAATTCAAAAAGAGGTGAACGGCATGAGGAAGAGTCTGCTTTGGCTTTTGGCGGCGGCGCTGATTTTGGGAACGGTATGCGCTTCTGGCGCGGCGGAGAGCGCGGCGGTCATAGACTTTGCCTGTGCGCGGCATCTGAAATACTACACGATCTACTATGCCTTTGACAACGACGCCGGGCAGGTGTATTACTTTTTGTCCGACGACGGGTTTGTGGATGTGGGCACGTTTACGGGCAGCCTCACAGGCGGCATCACCATGACGTTCATCAGCGACGGTCAGGAGACCGTAAGCCACATGAGAAGGTCCGGCAGTGACATCGTGCTTGTGGATAAAAACGGACTGAGCTGGTCGTACGACACCTGCTCCGCAGGCGAGGCCGAAAGCAGGATAAACGCCATAGGCTACAAGTTCGGCTCGGCCAAGGTGGTCAGCCGGGACGCGACCGTGACCATAACCGTGGCCTGCAACGCCCGCGAGGCGGCAAGCTACGAGGGCGCGATAATCCTCTGGCTCAGAATAGGCGAAACCTACAAATACATAGACGAAAACGACGGCTGGTATCTGATAGAGCTGACAAACGGCAAGCAGGGCTTCATCCCCCGCGAAAAAGCCGTATTGAACGATTAGAGCGTAAGATTCGGCTGACTTAAAAAAGCGCCGCCCCGCGTATTCTTTGAACGCGGGGCGGCACTTTGTTTATGGCTGACGAATGCGCTACGGCAAATCCGCCTGCCGCTCCCCTACTGCTCACAGAGGGACGACAAAAGCTCGGGCGAAAGCCCGTTTGCTTTAAGGGCGGCTGCAATGTCTTCCTTAGTGAAGGGGCGGTTTTCAAGCGCGGTTTGGATTTTTGAGGATATGTCCGTATCGAGACTGTCGGTATAGAGGCGGCAGCGGGATATGATGCCCTTTTCGATTTTAAGGCAGAGCCTTGCGTTGCCAAAGGGCGCTCTGCCCTCAAGCACCGCATCAAAGGCGGGCGTCTCGTTGAACACCCAGTCGCGGGAGGCACGCTTTTGCTTAAGACAAGCGATTTCGCGCTTTGCTTCTTCAGAAAAGGCATATGAACGGCTTTCACCGTATTCGCCCTCAAAGGCGTCCTTCAGCGCCGCCTTCATCGTCTCTACGGTTATGTCGGGGTTTATTTCGCTTAGGTTGCACACCCGCGCGCGCACACTCTTTATACCCTTGGCCTCGAGCTTGATTTTCGAGGGCGTAAGGTACCTGCCCAGACTGTCGAGCCGGGCGTTTATGAGCAGCGTGCCGTGATGGAGGCGGTTTTGCCCCCTTTGGCAGAACGCGCAGCCCGAAAACTTGAGGCTGCTGAAGCTTATGTCGTTGCGGCCTGAGAGAGTGGCATCTATGCCGAAGCGCCTGAGCGCGTTAAGTATCACGCGGTTCTGGCGCGCCTCGTCGTATATGTCCCTGTGGGCGATAAAGGAAAAGTTCAGGTTGCCGCTGTCGTGATACACCGCGCCTCCGCCCGACATGCGGCGAACAAGCCGGACGCCGTCGGCATCCAGCTTGTTCAAGTCGCATTCGAGGTAGGGGTTCTGATTTACGCCTATAATCACCGAGGGCGCATTCACGTAAAGGTACAGGGCGATCTCGCCCGGGGCGAGGCTGTCAAGCAGGTACTCGTCCCGTGCGAGGTTCAAATGCGCGTCGCCGGTTGGCGCAATCAGAAAATACGGCATCAGACGCCGGCCTTGAGTCTGCGCTCAAGCTCCACGTCGCTGGGCGCGGTCTCGCTCACATAACCCGGGATGGGCACGATGCGGGTGTGAATGGCATCGATGATCCACTTGGGCTGCGGGAAGAAGTACTCGTCGAACTCGAAGGGCGGCGTGATCCAGTTGCGGGCACCGACCACTACGCAGGGCGCGTCGAGGTAGTCGAAGCACAGCTCGGTGATGTTGGTGGCGACGTCGTTGAGGAAGGAGCCCCTCTGGCAGGCGTCGGATACCAGAACTACGCGGCCGGTCTTCTTCACGGAGGCGATGATCTTGTCGTAGTTCAGCGGCACGAGGGAGTGCAGGTTGATGATCTCGGCCTCCATGCCGTACTTCTCCTTGAGCTCGTCGGCGGCAGTCACGGCGCGGTAGAGCGCGGCGCCCACGGTCAGTATGGTGACGTCCTTGCCCTGACGGATCAGGTTGGTGTCGCCGATTTCGATCTCGTAGCTCTCCTTGGGCACGCCGCCCTCGTGGAACATTTCGCCCATATCGTATATGCGCTGGGATTCAAAGAACACCACGGGGTCGGTGCCGTTGAGCGCGCTTTGCATAAGGCCCTTGGCCTCCCAGGGAGTGGCGGGGAAGCAAACCTTGAGGCCGGGGATGTGAGCGCACAGGCTGGTCCAGTCCTGCGAATGCTGGGCGCCGTACTTGCTGCCTACGGACACGCGCAGTATCATGGGCATCTTGAGGATGCCTGCGGACATTGCCTGCCACGTGGACATCTGGTTGAAGATTTCGTCGCCGGCGCGGCCTATGAAGTCGGCATACATCAGCTCGACCACGGCTCTGCCGCCGCACATTGCGTAACCCACCGCGCTGCCCACGATGCAGGCCTCGGAGATGGGCGCGTTGAACAGACGGCTGTGAGGCAGTACGTCGGTCAATCCGCGGTACACCGCGAAAGCGCCGCCCCAGTCGCGCACGTCTTCGCCGTAGGAAATGAGGGTGCTGTCCTCATAGTACTTGTCGATGAGGGGCTCGAAGATGGCGTCACGGATGTTGAACACCTTCATCTTGGAGACGGCCTTGCCGTTCTCGTCAAAGGCGAAGCGGCTCTTGCCGGCGATCTGCTGAACGCGGCTGCACTCCTCCTTGGGCGCGAGCACGTTGCTCTTCTCGGTGCCGAAGGCGGGAACCTTTTCGTTTGAGAACATCAGGCGCTCGACCACCATGGGATCGGCCTTCATGTCGGCGTAGGGGCTGAACTCCTTGTCGGCGGCATGGCGGCAGATGTTGGTCATGCGCTCCTTGGTTTCGGCAAGAATCTCCTCGAACTTGCTGTCCGCGGCGACGCCGGCTTCCACCAGACCCGCTCTGTAGGTGATGATGGGATCCACGGCCATCCAGTCGTTGATCTCGTCCTTCTCGCGATATGCATTCTGGTCGCTGACAGAGTGGCCGCAGAAACGGTAAGTCAGTGTATCCATCAGCACTGGGCCGTCGCCGGCT
>JAFPYA010000114.1 GCA_017412445.1 Clostridia bacterium | reverse complement strand
GGCGTCCCTGGTGGCCTGCCGCTGCACGTCGTTGAAGTACGCGGGTACGGTGATAACTGCGTCGGTGACCTCTTCGCCGAGGTAGCTTTCGGCGTCCTGCTTGAGCTGCTTCAATATGAAAGCGCTTATCTGCTGGGCGTTGTAGCTTTTGCCGTCCACGTTCAAGGTCCAGCTGCTGCCCATGCGGCGCTTGACCGAGGTCACCGTGCGGCTCAGGTTGGTCACGGCCTGCCGCTTGGCGCTTTCGCCCACGAGCCGCTCGCCCTGCCGCGTAAACGCCACTACGCTGGGCGTGGTGCGGCCTCCGTTTTGATTTACTATCACTACGCTGCGCCCGTCCTCAACGGTTGCGACGCAGCTGTTGGTGGTACCCAGATCGATGCCTATGGTACGCTTCATCATTTATGTCCTCTTTGTGCCGTATGCTCTTTGTTTCTTAACCTAATCATACACCACGGGGCGCAGATATGCAACAGCTTATGAGTAAAAAAATTTCCCGCAAATGTCTTTTGGCAAGCGACCAAACCGGGCGCGGCGCAGGGTATAATTCAGTCACACTTAAGGAACGGAGGAAAACACAAATGAAAAAGAACGCAACCGAGCTCGTATTCATACTTGACAGGAGCGGCTCCATGGCGGGGCTTGAGAGCGACACAATAGGCGGCTTCAATTCCCTCATCGAAAAGCAGAGAGCGCAGGAGGGCGAGTGCTATGTATCCTGCGTGCTGTTCGACAACGTAAGCGAGGTGCTCTACGACAGGGTGCCGCTTGACAGCGTGAGACCCATGACGGACAAGGATTACTACGTGCGCGGCTCTACTGCCCTGATCGACGCCATCGGCGGCGCGGTGCACCACATTGGCAACGTGCACAAGTACGCAAGAGAAGAGGATGTGCCGGAGCACACCATGTTCGTGATCATCACCGACGGCTATGAAAACGCCTCCCGCCTCTACAGCGCCGACGAGGTGCGCAGCATGGTGGACAGGCAAAAGAAAAAGTACGGCTGGGAATTTCTGTTCATAGGCGCAAACATAGATGCGGTCGAGACTGCCCGTAGATACGGCATAGACCGCGACAGGGCCGTAAACTACAACCATGACGGCGAGGGCACCCGCGTGGTGTACGCGGCCGTGGCGAACAGCGCCGTGAGGTTCAGAAAGGGCGAGGCCTTCGACGACGAATGCTTAAGCCAGATAGACGAGGACTTCAGAACACGCAGGCAGAACAGGCGCTGAGAGCCGCGTTCACGCGCCGCACAAATAAAAGTCCGCTAAGGCAAACCCCGTCACGGCGTGACGGGGCTTTTGCATTTCAGGCTAAAGTCTTATCAGCCTCCGATTTCCTCCATCGCAATGTCGCAAAAGCGCTGAAGGCGCTTTATATCGTAGCGGACGGTGGAGACGTCCTTTAGGATCAATTCCAGCGTCACGCCGTTTTTGCGGGCGCATTCCACGGTAAAGCGGATGTCCTTTCGCACGGCGTCCTCGTCGAAGCGGTCGGTGGCCAGAAAGGCGGGGCTCGGCTTGTTGCTCATGATGATGTGCCTTGGCAGCTTTTCGGCGAAGGCCTCCCGATGACTCCAGGGGCTGCAGGAAAGCTTTCGCACGTTAGGCAGCGCGCTCACTATTTCCAGCCGGTCGTCCAACCGGTCGCAGCAGCCGTAATAGATGTTTTTGAAATACGGGAACACGCGCTTCATGTACGCGCATTCAAATTCATCGGTGACCTTGGGTGAGACCGAGGTGAAGGGCTGCGCCAGCCCGAACGCCCAGCCGTTTGCCGGAATCGCCTCGCGGTCTGGGCTTTCGCCCGCCTGATAGGTCTGCGAGCAGTGGCAGTAGTTTTCGCAGGTGTCGTACAGGCGGTATTTTTCAAAATCCTTCGCCATGGAGATGTACGCCTGCGTCATGCGTTCCATTATCCGGTGCATCATCTCCGGCCTGTCCATGAGTTCTATGTACAGATTCTCAACGCCCATCCAGTAGGCGATGGTGTCCCACGCGCCAAGGTGCATGATTTCGCCCGTGAAGCGCCACGGCATTATGCCGTCAAACACTTCGTCCGCGGCCTGCCTGAGCTCCTCCTCCGCCTCCCTGTCCGGCGAAATTTGGGGAATCAGTATCTTTTCCACGTCCTCTGGCTCGTTGATCATGCACTTCATGCGCTGGCTGCTCACGTCGCCGCTGACGTCGAGCTTCAGCTGCGTCACCTGACTTTTGAGCCCGTAGCCGGTGTTTTTGTAGGGCCGCCGGATCTTTATGTAGGGGTCGACCACCATGTCGGTGTTCAGATTTTCGGCCTTCCAGATCTCGCGCCTCAAAAACAGCTCCACGCCCCTGAGGCTCGGCTCAGTGACCTCCGCGCGCTCGTATACGCATTTCTCGTCCAGCTCATTCCACGGCAGCTGGTCGCACAAGAACATGGGCCGCGCGCCGTGAAGGGCGTTGTGGTTTTCCCAAAGCGCGCGCCGCTCGGCCTGTCTGGGCCAAAGCGAAATCTCCTTAAGTCGCATGGCGAGCCTGCGTAATATGCTTACGTCATTCTTTGAAAGCTCCATGAATCCTCCGCCGCGCCGAAGCGCAAGCAATATCTGCATTTTATGTTACGGTAATCTGTCAATAACGGCAAATTCGTTGGGCCGCTTGCCCTCATCCGATGCCAAGCCAGGTTCGATTGATAAAGCAATGACACGGCGTGTCCGGGTCAATGATAATGCCGGGCATGGCTCAGGCTTCAACTGTTTACAGCCTTTTCTTCACGGGCTCTCTGATTTTTGTTGACAGGTTCTACTGAAAAATCCGTCGTCTGTATAGTATTTTCTGCCTAAAAGTACACAGCCGGAGACCCCATATACTTTTCTGTCGTGATGGTTTTTGTAGTCGATGTAAGGCGCTGCGCAATTCGGACAGCAGAAAGAATTATAATAGCGAAACGTTTTTCCGTCTTCCTCATACTTCCAGTTTTCTTTGTCAACGATGTTTTCATTAATCGCGCAAACATCTAAACCGTCATCAGAATAGGCAACGTCTTGCTGACCCATGTAAAATGCATACCCATGAAATACAAACGATTTCTTACATTCGGGGCAAACGCCGATCAAACGCACATTGCCGGGTGTTGTGTACCCCGGGTATTTAAGGCCTTTCAAATGCAGGTCCTGACCTCGAATCATTTCACGCCTTTGTGCAGCGGCTTCGCCGCTGCAGTTAAGGAAATGTCCTTCAAAACGATATCCGACATCATTTAAAGTCATTCTGCGTTCATCGGGCGAATCTGAAATGAATCCGTCAATGGCAGCGGCAAGAGTAAGCGGACCGCCTTGATGCAGCTTCATAATGCGAATTGAACAGATGAAATATTTGCCTGCAAAATCTTCGCCATTTTCCGTTTGCAGCTTATATTCACGAGTTATTATGTTATCTTCCAGCAAACTAATCGTCGGTTCTTTTTCAGAAAGTGCCATTGCCGCATCCAACGTACACTCTACAGACAACAGGTTTGCAGTCATCCACTTTGTCAATGCTGCTGAATTAATATGAATTTCTGTTCCTTTGACTTCTATCGGGAGTTGCACATCCTCCTTGTTATTTTCTAATCGCAAAAGCGTATGGTGGATATAATCCCGATAATTCCGAATATTCGCGATATATTCCGGTTTAATAGCATAAGCGTAATAATCAAGTACAGCCCACGCTCTTAACAGCTCCTCCGGCTGCGCTTCCATAACTCTGCGGCGCAAGCTTTCTGTCGTTTGAATTGAAAGGCTTTGTTCCACAGCGAGTATTGTTTGTACCAGGGCTTCAAGGAATCTCTTTTTGCGATCTTCTTCTGATAAGTATTCCGGTAAATGCTTCAAATCGTTCCATGCAGCTGCAGTCTTATGCTCTGCCGCGAATGTCAACATGACAGCGGAGAGGCTTATAAGAAGCCCCATCTGATTCTCAGGAGTCTCCAACGGTTGCGGTAAATATCGCGTACCTGCAGCTCTGACTTTGTCATATTCTTTCTTTGTAAATGTATATTTCCCCAATAATACTGTTCCGCCCTCTTTGGCAGCACTCCGGCTTGTCGAACCGGGAGACGACTGTTCATGTTCTGCCGTCGCTTTAGGCGGTTCAGTCGCTACCTTGTCCTTTGTGGAGACCGGCGTGGAATTTGAGGGCTGTTGTGCTTCACTTTTTGGCACGGGACGCGGCGCATTCATAATTTCTTCGGGGCTTACCGTGGCATTTATATACAGACCCAGTAAATCCCTGAAATCGTACAGCGGTTTCATGTCGAGGCCGCTGCGCAGGGTGCAGTAGTAATCAGCCAAAACGAAAGCGTCAATCAGCGTCTCATGTGACAGCTTGCCCCAGCCTGCGGCCTTTCTTCCGGGATTCTCCATACCTATTTGCTGGTTCAGGCAGCTGGCCCCGCGCGCCAATTGCCCCCTTGTAAGCGCGCCGTCCTTACTCCAGCCGCCAAGCACATCCATGACTTTATGAATATCGACCCAATCGAGCAACAGGACAACATTCGTCAGCAGCCG
>JAFPYA010000113.1 GCA_017412445.1 Clostridia bacterium | reverse complement strand
TTGATGGGGTATATGCCGGCGGGAACGCTTTCAGGCACGTTTACGCTAAACCACGCGCTCTCCCAGCGATTGCGGTAGAGCCGCAGGCGCACCGTCTCCGCCTCAACGAGGCAGTCCGGGTAGAGGCCGGGCGTCTTCCTCAGATAATTGTCGTCGCATTCCGCAGGCGCGGCGTAGCCCACGGGCACGTGCTTAACGGAGTATATGCGTATGTACGGCGCAAGCGGGCTGACCACAGTCAGCTCAACCATGCGCCTGTCCGTTTCCTCGTCGCCCTTCCAGGCCGCCTGAAACGCCGCTTCCTCGCCCCAAAGCCCCTCGGGCGGCAGGGAGAGCCTTTCGGGAGTCTCGTCATAAAACACCTTTTCAAGACATGAAACCAGCCTGAATTCACACATGCGCCTTAGCCTCCCTTAATTCTTATGCTGAAATTTTACCACCCGCAGGTGCGTTTGGCAAGCAAAATCGATAAGAAGCTTGACTAAAAACGGCGCATGGGTTATAATCGTCCCATTAACCGAGGAGGTGTGGTTTATGAACATCAAACGTTTGATCGCACTGGCGCTTTGCCTTATGTGTCTGTCGCTGTGCGCTTTTGCTGAGGAGCAGCCTGTGCCCGCCCCGGACTTCACCGTGCTCGACGCCGAAGGCAATCAGGTCAGGCTCAGCGACCTAATGAACGGCAAGCCCATGGTATTAAACTTCTGGGCAAGCTGGTGCCCGCCCTGCGTGGGTGAGCTGCCTCACTTTGAAGCGGCCGCGAAGCAGTATGAGGGCGAGGTCGTATTTATGATGATAAACCTTACTGACGGCGTCACCGAGACATATGACGGCGCGAAGGAATTTATTGCGGGCAACGGCTACACCTTCCCGTCTTACTTCGACACGCTCGGCGAGGGAATGAGCCTGTTTGTGGGGCAGTACGTGCCAATCACCTGGTTTGTCAATGCGGACGGCACGCTGCTTGGCTACATGGAGGGCGCGATGGACGCCGACACGCTTGAACAGTGCATACAGCTGGCACTGGGCAACTGATCTTATAACTGAGCTTTATTCACTTGAGGCCGCCCCGGATAACCGCCCGGGCGGCCTTTATTATGCCCCGAATGCCCGCAAAACAGCAACAGTACAGTGAAATAATCCGTATATAAAAGCAATATACTTGCGAAATGTGCCTTAACGATAACTTAACATCAAATTTGAGCTTTTGGTATTGACAAACGACCCCATCGAGTGCTAATCTATGCACAGAAATTAGCACTCGACCCTGATGAGTGCTAACGACAAGAAGGAGGCGGTAAGAAGTGATACTTGATGAACGCAAAGCAATGATACTCAAGGCCATCATTGATGACTATATCATCACCGCCATGCCTGTGGGGAGCCGCACGGTTTCGCGCAAAAAAGGAGTGGGCTTTTCCCCCGCCACCATACGCAACGAAATGAGCGACCTTGAGGAGCTCGGCTATCTGGCTCAGCCCCACACCTCGGCCGGGCGCGTGCCCAGCGAAAAGGCCTACAGGCTGTACGTTGACAGCATACTTAAAAGCCCTGAGGTAAACCCCGAGGAAAAGGCGCACATAGAGGATTATATTTCCCGCAGAAGCGGGCAGGTCGAGGACGTGATACGCGCCGCGGCGGACATGCTGGCAGACGCCACTCAGTACACCTCGGTGATCGTAGCGCCGCGCATACAGAGCCTGAGGATCAAGCGGGTGCAGATGGTGCCCGTGGACGAGGGCTCGGCGCTGATGATCGTGGTCACCAGCGCGGGCATAATAAAGGACGCGCTGATCGCGATACCCAACGACATGACCAGCGAAAACCTGTTTGCCATAAGCGAAATGCTCACCCGTGAATTGAGCAACCACACTCTGGCCGAGGTCAGGCAGATATTCGCCCGCGTATTCAGGGACATGTCCATGAATCGCAGGCTGCTGGGCGGAGTGATGAAGGCCATGGAGGAGAAGCTGGTGGAGGACGCGCCGGAGGACATAGTCATCGGCGGCACCACGAAGCTTTTGAACTATCCCGAATACAGCGACATCGAAAAGGCCAAAAACTTCCTTACATTGTTTGAAAACAAGGACAGACTGGCGGCGATGCTCAAAAACAGCGGCGGCATGCAGATATCCATCCGCATAGGCAACGAAAACGAAATGGATGCTTTGAAGGACTGCTCGCTGGTCACGGCCACATACAGGGTCGGCGATTATGCCAGCGGCACGCTGGGCGTGATCGGCCCCACCCGCATGAACTACCGCAGGGTGGTGAGCATGATGGACTTCATGGGCAACGTGATAAGCAAGATGCTTTCCGGGAATACAAATGAAGTATAAGAGAAAAAAGAGGACGAAGAGGATCATGGAATCAAAGCAGGGCGCCGAAAACCTGACGCCGGAAACCGAGACCGCAAACAACGAGGGCGAAATCAAGATAGAGGACGCAAATAAAGAAACCGAGAGCGCTGAGGTCAAAGCCGAAAGCGACAAGGCCAGGGAAGCCGAAAAGGCGCCCGAAAAAGATGAGGCCGAGCCTACTCAGGAAGAATGGGCGGAAGCGCTCAAAAAGACCGTGGCCGAGAGGGACAGCTACAAGGACAGCTACTTAAGATCACAGGCTGAGTTTCAAAACTTCAAGCGCAGAAACTCCGCCACGCGCGCCGAGGCCTTTGAGGATGGCACGCGCGAGACGATTGCCGCTATGCTGCCAGCGATAGACAATCTGGAGCTGGCGCTCAAGCACGCCAAGGCGCAGGGCGACGACGGAGCGTTTGTAAAGGGCGTCGAAATGACGCTCAAGCTAATGACGGACGCTCTGGGCAAGCTGGGCCTCGAGGAAGTGCCCGCGCTGGGCGAGGAGTTCGATCCCGACAAGCACAACGCGGTGATGCGCGAGCCCGGCGGGGAAGAGAACAAGATCTGCGAGGTATTCCAAAAAGGCTACAAGGTACACGACAAGATGATACGCTACGCTATGGTCAAGGTCTACAGCGGAGCCGAAGCATAAACACTGAAAATTCTACATGAAATCGGAGGATGAATAATATGTCTAAAATTATCGGTATTGATTTAGGTACAACCAACAGCTGCGTCGCCGTTATGGAAGGCGGCGAACCCACCGTTATAGCAAACGCCGAAGGCAGCCGCACCACCCCCAGCGTAGTCGCGTTCTCCAAGAACGGCGAGCGTCTGGTAGGTCAGGTGGCAAAGCGCCAGGCCGTCACCAACCCCGACAGGACCGTGATCTCCATCAAGAGGGACATGGGCACCTCCCGCAAGATCTCCATCGACGGCAAGGACTACACGCCCCCGGAGATCAGCGCGATGATACTTAAGAAGCTCAAGGACGACGCCGAGGCGTATCTGGGCGAGACCGTGACCGAGGCCGTCATCACCGTGCCCGCTTACTTCAGCG
>JAFPYA010000112.1 GCA_017412445.1 Clostridia bacterium | reverse complement strand
GCGCCTTTTCCCCGGTTGAGCCGAACAGGCGCGGCGAATTGAGCAGTATCATCGTGACCATTGGGACGCTTTTGATATAGCGGTCGATGTCCTCCACGGCGCGCCTGCGCACGCGGTACACGCGGCCGTTGAATTCATACGGTATCGTCTCCTCGGCTGTGCCGACCGCCATCAGCGCGGGCAGGTTGATGTTCATCAAGCCCTGACGGATGTTGTACTTCTTCGCCATCTCGCCGCTCAGCCCCAGCATTTTGATTATGTCCGGCTGAGGGTAGGGCGTAGTTTCGATCGGTATGTTATCTGCGACGTCCGTCACATATTTTACGCCATCGATCGCTTCTCCGTCTTTGAAAACGTCAAAGCGGGAAAAGATAGAATCCCGCCCGCCGCATTGCGCTTCTTTACGGGGGATAATGATCTCTCCGTGTTCGGCTCTGCTATCGCCAAAGCACAGCGTGCGCCCGGGCTTCGGCCCAACGGTGGGTACGCTCTGACGAACCTGCACGCTGCCGTCAAAATCCGTGCAGAGGCGAATTCGTTCCTTTTCGGCGATGATCGCGGTTATCTTCATCTGCTTTTCCTCCTTTTATTCCGCCCTGTAAATCCAGCTGAAGCGTCCGTAAGGCGCGCTGTCTCCGTGCTCATAAAAATCCGCAACCGTCTCATTTTGGCCGGTATGGTCTGCCCATTTGAAGCGCAGCGTAAAGCCGTCTTTGTCCAGCCCCAGAATGCTGCGGGGCACCGCGATCATGAGCTCCTTCTCCTCGCGGCGATAGCTTATGCGGGTGTTTTTGCCGAAGCGCCAGCCTCCCAGACACTCCTGTATGAACGTGGCGCAGCCGTCGAGCACGATGTCGTTCACGATATAATGGAAGCCGTGCCAGCTCGGCGCGTAGGGACGGCCCTCCACGCCTATGAGCAGAAGCATCCACTGGGTGAACATGTTGAATACTATCTTTTCCCTCGTGCGGGCGTAGAAATAGACGTTTTTGTCGTCGTGGCAGACCTTGTGGCATTCAAACTCGTTGCGTCCGCTGTCGTCCTTATAGATTACGCCGCCCTGCCCCTCGTGATTTCGGGGCAGCGTTCCGAACGGCATCGCCCAGTACGCGGGCACGTCGTCCCACTGGCTGAAGGACTCTTTTATATCGATACTGTGCTTTTTCTGCGCCTTGGGCAGCTCAGGCGAGCCCTTGAAGCGGCGTATGTAATCGCACAATTGCATATAGTAGTTGTCAAAGAAGCCGCCGCGCATCGGCTCGACGTCGCGGGAGTATTCCCTGTCCGCCTGATCGATCAGGAGCACCGGCCTTGGCTCATCGCCCTGTATACGGCCGACCGTCCACTCGTTCCAGCCGGTGAAGAACACCATTTTGGGATCCAGCTCGATTGCCCTTTCCCATTGCTCGGCCACGTTGTAGCCGTATTTCAGTGCCTCGGGCGTCTTGTCATTGTGCGCGTCGTGATAGGCGCGCCCCCTCGGCACAGGGTCGCCGTAAAACGCCCCGTCGCCAAAGCTCAGATTGGGATGCTGCGCCACGCTCACGGGCACGATCTCGTTTTCGCCCGCCTCGTTCTGCCAGGCGCGCTGCGGGCGTTCAAAGTCGATCCACGGGCAGCCACCGGCCTTTTTCGCCTCCGTTGGCCACTGGGGAAGGCGGAAGGTGAAGAAGGCGCGCTGCTCCTTAGTGCATTCGGCGGGATCTGCGATTATAAAGGGCTTCCCCTCCCACTCGAACCAGAGCTCGCGGAAAAGCCCCGGTTTGTACAGGTCGTTCCAGATCTCGTTTACCGTTTCGCCGGAGCGCGTGTTGGTGTAGTAGGCGATTTTGGGCACGTTCCAGCCTTCCCGCCGGTATTCCTCCAGCACCTCAAGCAGCGGTCTGACCTGATTAAAGAAGGTGACGCGGTTGGTGGTATCAAAAATCAGAAAATCCACGCCCGCGTGTGTGAGCAGCTTTACGTGCCTGCGCAGCACCCATTTGTCCGTCTGGAAATAGTAGCCAAACAGCGGCTCGTCCCAGTACATGGCGCCCTTGCCCCATGCGGGATGGTTTATGTCCTTGAGCGCGTCCGGCTGCTCGCGCATAACGCGGCTTATGTTGCAGGGCTCAGGAGTAGGACCGCCCGAAGCGCCGTGCGTAAGGAAATAAAAACAGCCGACCACGCGGTCCTTTCTGAAAGGACCCATCTGCGTTTCGCAAGGCAGCAGTCTGCCAAGCTCGTCGATTGCATAGAGCGCGCCAAAGGAAGAGTTCTTATCCATATTCGTCGCCTCCCCGGTATTTCTTGTCATAATAAATCCCGCCGCACGCAGGCTGAACAAATTTGCCCTCGGGCATGAAACTGCGTTTATCTGCTTAAAGCAGCAAGGGTCGGGGGATACAAACTCCCCCGACCCCTGCTGTCAAACACTTCCGATCCGTCCGTATCGGCCTGCTGCTACGCCTTGACAGCGCCGGAGGTGATGCCTTCGATGTACAGGCGGGAGCTGAACGAGAACATGATTACCAGCGGAACCGTGGCCATAACGAAGCCTGCAATCATGGCGCCGTAATCCGTCATACCGGTCGCCGAGGAATAGGTCTGTATGGCAACCGAAATCACCTGCTTGGTGTTGGACTCGATAACAAGCAGCGGCCAGATAAAGTCGCCGTAGAGGCTGATCATGTTCATTACGACCAGCGTGGCCAGAATCGGCTTAGCGAGCGGCAGGGCGATGTAGAAGAACGCCTTGAACTCGGTGGCTCCGTCTATGCGCGCAGACTCAAACAGCGACGCGGGCTGGTTCGATATGAACGTCCTGCACAGGTACATGCCCATTACCTGACCTCCGGACGCCCAGGGCAGCCACAGCGCCCACCAGGTGTTTTTGAGGCCTATGCGCTGTATGAGCTTGAACGAGGGCGTAAGCGTCAGTACGCCCGGAATCATCATCAGCGCCAGCATAAGCATGAACAGGAAGTTTTTGAGCGGGAACTCGAGCCTTGCGAACACATAGCCCGACATGGCCGCCAAAGATACTATCAGCAAAGTGCCCACGCTGACCGTGACGACAGAGTTGACCATATTGCGTATGAGCTGATTCCAGGCCGCGTTATAATTCTGCCAGCGCGGCGGAATCGGCAGCGCCCAAAGGTTGGCGTAAAACTGGGACTGGCTCTTAAGGGACAGAAACAGCATCAGAAAGATAGGTATGAACGCAAGCAGCACGAAAATGATCGTGATTACCGTGATCAGCGTTTGAAACGACATCTCGCGCATCCTGCGCTTTTTTCGCATTTTCAATACATTGGCCGTGTTATCCGTCATGAACGCCGCCCCCCCTTTCTCAGTTCAGCTCCTGCGTCTTCATGCGCAGGTTGACCAGCGAGCCTATCAGTATGACGATAAACATCAGCAGGCCCATCGCGCAGGCGTAACCGTACTGGCCGAATTTTGTCGCCGCGTAGTACAGCTCAAGGCCGGGAACATAGGTCGCCGTGCCGGGGCCGCCCTGGGTGAGCAGATACACGCCGCCGTAGTCCTGTACGGAGCCGATAAACGTGGTGATTATCAGCATCTTGAGCTGCGGTGAAATGAGCGGCAGGTGGATGTGGAAAAAGTTCCAAAGCGGCGTGCTGCCGTCGACCCTTGCGGCTTCAAACAGATCGGCCGGTATGTTGATGAGGCCGCCGTAATACACCAGGAACGCAAAGCTGTTCACGAAGGGGAAGCCCATGAATATGATCGCGCCCAGCGCGGTGTCGGGATTGCCCAGCCATGAATGTGTCCAGCTGTCCAGATGAACCGTCTTGAGCAGGGTATTGAGGGCGCCTATGTTCGGGTCGTATATGTTTTTCCACATCAGCGTGGATACAACGCCCGGCACGACCATGGGCATGACCAGAAGGAGCCTGAACCAGTAGCGCCGCCGGCTGCTCTCGCCGCTGAGCGTGCGCATGGCAAACACCAGCTCGGCCAGCAGCAGCGGCACCGTGAGGAGCTTCACGAAGGAAGCCACCATCATGATCACCAGATTCTTCACGCCCAGCAGGAAGTAGCCCTCTTTGAATATCTTTATAAAGTTGTCAAAGCCGATAAAGTTGATTTCGCGCATAGTGCGCGTGGCGAGGCTCCAGTCCGTAAAGGCGTAATACAGCGCCTGAAATACGTTGTAATAGTTGAATATGAGGATCAGCACTATCGATGGCATAAGCATCAAATACGCCACCCTGTGCCGATAGATGGACTTAAAGAAGCGCTTCGCCAAATCCCTCGAGCGCGGGAAGGTGACAATCAGCGCCGCGGCGGCGGCCAGTGCGCAGGCGATAAGCGCAATGAGGCTCCAAGTGGACAAGTTGGACATATAGTTGATATTGTCCAGTTTTCTGGTGGAGAACTCGAACAGCTCCGGCGAAAGCGTAACCACATAGCTGATGTCTTCGCCGAAGTACACCTGAGTGATGTCGTAATTCTGCCTGTCTCTGAAATGAATTTTCCCGCTGCCGTCCAGTATATAGATATCGCCTTCGCGCGTACCGGCTGCTATCCAGTGACCGTCGTAGGACGCGCCTAAGGCCTTGCCTTCTCCTTCAAGTTCGAGCTTGTAGAGCTCGTTTAACGACTCGTCGAATTTGAACAGGTTGCCGAGCTTGTCGAGCACCAGCACATCGCCCGTTTCATGTACGACGCTCAGCGCGACGACCTCCGTGCGCGCCTTGCTGTCAGCGACCTTATCTCCGTTAAGATCCAGCTTCGTGACGCGTCCGCGGCTGTCGCCGTAGAAAATATATTGATAGTCGCGGCTGAACCCTGCGCCCTGCGCGGGCTGCTTGAGCTTGGTGGAGAACAGCTCCTCGCCGCTGTCGATATCCAGTATGTAAATCGTGCTGCTCGTCGCGGAGGCTTCCGCGGCTACCAGCAGCTGTCCGTTCACCGGATTGTAATCCATATCCCTGACTTTGCCGTTTACGGGATAAGTATGGAGTATTTCGCCGTTCAGGGCGTTGTAGACGTATACGTTTCTGTTCTGAGAACCGACGATCAGCAGCTGCTTGTGCGAATCGAACTGCATCGCGCCGATCGCCGCGCCTATATCGCTCGACCATACGGGGTCGCCTTCCCGGGTAAAGGCGAGCACATTGTTCTGATAAGTGCCGAGGTATACCATATCCAGCTCATCCGACACCAGAATACGGTTATTCTGAAGGCTCGCGCCGTATTCGACAAAACCGAAAATATTGGTTTGTTCGTGCGCGTAGACGTGCACTACAGTCGCAGCGATGACAGCCAAAACCAAAACGACAGCGATGACCAGCGTGACGCGGTTTGTATTTCCCGCGGTTTGGCCAGCATTTTCAGGTTTGTCGTTTACTGTATTGAGCGCCGCAGCCCGTGTTTTCTTTAGCGCCACTGTTCTCAGCTCCTTGCTTATAAGCTGCGCCGCGCAGCGGGTTTGCCTTTGCGCGGCGCACGGGTCATGTCACATTAACGGTTCTGTCTTGCCGCATCAGTTGCCGGTGGGCTCGTTCTGCGGGTTCTCCAGGTCGTTCATGGAGATCTTGGAGGCAGCCATTACATCGGGAGCATACTTGGACTGGTTCTCCTGATGCAGCGCGGCCCACTCGTCCACGGTGATCTTGCCGTTGAGCAGATCCATGGAGTAGGTGTACCAGGCGCGCAGCGCTTCCTGATTGTCGCCAATGCCGCGGGCCAGTGCCTGGCAGAAGCCCTTCTGGCAGTTGCCGATGTAGG
>JAFPYA010000111.1 GCA_017412445.1 Clostridia bacterium | reverse complement strand
TCCTCCCGGCCTACGGTGACGCTGAGCTTGGTGCTGCCGGACAGGCTTAAGCGAATCGCCTTTTCACAGTTTTCATCCTCGTCGAAAAAGCAGGCTTCCTCGATAAGCTGGCTAATACTCAGCGCCTCGTCCCTGTCGACGGCCACCCTGTCGAAGTGGATGCCCTCGAAGCGCTCGTTAAGCTGGGCAAACACACTTTCGCGCAAATCGGCAAGCTGCTCGTCGGTGAGCCTGGAGGGAAACGGCAGGTGCGCGTAATTGCGCCGGATGTTGATGCCGCTTAAGAGGATTACATCGCTGTAGTCGTTGCTCGCATTGTCAGGTGTCATTTATGCTTCCTTTCGCGCGCCGGTCTTTTCCTCAAGTGCGCGGATTTCGTCGCGGATCGCGGCTGCAGTTTCAAACCTTTCCTCGCTGACCGCCCTTTGCATTTCCTCGCGCAGCTTCTTGATCTGATAGATGTCTGCGTTCAACTGCTCCTCGCTGCCGGGGGCGCGGCCCACATAGATGGCCGAATCGTTGCGCTTGACCAGCGCCTCCTCGATGGGCTCCCGGAAGGCCTTGTAGCATTCGGCGCAGCCAAGGCGCTGATCCTTTTTGTAATCGGCATAGCTCAAGCCGCAGACCGGGCAAGTGGCTTCGAAGCGGTCGGAATCCTTTTCGAGCCGGCTCTGTTGGATGCGCTCAAACAGAGCGCCGAGAAATTCCGAAATATCCAGCGCCTGCACGCCCGGCATCATTCTGAGTTTGCTGGCGCAGCGCTGGCAAAGGGAGCGCGCGGTGGAGCTGCCGTCCGGCGCAAGCGCCTGGATGTGGACGGTCGCCTCGTATTTTCCGCATTCTTCACACAGCATTTATTCACCCTCCCTCAGATTTTTAAAGGCCTGCACGATCACGCTTTTGAGCACCGAGGCCCGAAGCGCGTCCTTTGAGGAGATGGGGATATTGATCGCGTCCTGGCTGACAGCCGCCTGCATGAGCCGCGCCTCGTTGGCGCTGACGAGCTTTAATTCGTACAGGCGCAGTATGATCGCGCGGGCGTCCTCCTCGTTGATCTGCGTGCCTATGCGCTCGAGCAGGTTGCTAAGCAAGTCTACGTCCTTTGTGCTGATGCGGATGACGCGCACGTACCCGCTGCCCCCGCGCCTGGATTCCACCAGGTATCCCCTGTCCACGGAAAAGCGCGTGGCCAAAACATAGTTGATCTGACTGTTGGCACAGCCGAAATACTGGGCAAGCTCGTTTCGTTTGAGCTCCACCCGCGTGTCATCAGTCAGCAGATCCTTTATAAAGCGTTCTATATTGTCACTGAGAGCCGCCATAGCCGCCTCCTGTCTGACTATTTTTGACTATTATATAATAGCCCCCTCCAAAAAGCAATAGCCCCGGCGAAAATTTTCCGGGGTTTAAAGGATGCGGCGTTTTTGTGACAAGAGCCGCTTTCAGGCTGCGTCAGCTGTGCGCGATAAAGTGAAGCAGGGCCTTGGCCGAGTTTTCGGCGGCTTTGGCCGCGAAGGCGGTGTAGCTCAGGTTTGCTCCCTCGTCGGCGCCGTCGCTGATGGCGCGCAGGATGGCGCAGGGCGTTTTATTGACGTAGCAAACCTGGGCGATGGAGCCGCCCTCCATTTCGCAGACCGCCGCGCCAAAGGACTGGCTTATGCGCTGCTTGTCCGCGCTCTGGGAGATGAACTGATCCCCGGTGGCCACGAGGCCG
>JAFPYA010000110.1 GCA_017412445.1 Clostridia bacterium | reverse complement strand
GTACTCGGCCTTGAATTCCTTTGACAGCTCCTTAAGGTCGTCAGCGGTCAGATCTACGACGAAGGTTACGCCCTTTTCTTCCTTCATCTTATCGATGAGCTGCTCAAAATATTTCTTGCCGACCTCCATGACGACGTCGGAGTACATCTGGATGAAGCGGCGATAGCTGTCGTAAACGAATCTTGCAAACTTGGGATCGGGGTTGCCCGCGATCATGGCGGCGACTACGTCGTCGTTGAGGCCGAGGTTCAGTATGGTGTCCATCATGCCCGGCATAGATGCTCTGGCGCCGGAGCGCACGGAGACGAGCAGGGGGTTTTTGAGGTCGCCGAACTTCTTGCCGTTGATTTCCTCCATCTTGGCGATGTAGGTCATGATCTCAGCCTGAATTTCATCGTTGATCTGGCGGTCGTCCTCGTAATACTGGGTGCAGGCTTCGGTGGTGATGGTGAAGCCCTGAGGCACGGGCAGACCTATGTTAGTCATTTCGGCAAGGTTGGCGCCTTTGCCGCCCAAGAGGTTGCGCATACTCGCGTTGCCCTCGGTGAAGAGATATACGTACTTAGTTGCCATTAATTTTCCTCCTAAAATAGTCAATCGAACCTAACAACTTATTATACTATAATTTCCGTCGCTTTTCAAGCCGTGCCGCGCCTTCAAATAGGCTGAGCCGGTAAAAAATCGCGTTTGAAGTGAAATTTGTAGCGATTTGTCCCACCCGCGGGACAAATATAGTCCCGCTTATTCGCCTGCTACGCTCACATCCGGTATCAGCGCGGCAGCGGGCCCGTCGTAATCTATGGCCTTGTAGCGCTCTGACGAGAACTTCATTGCGCCCTGACACGCAGGGAGCATGCCGCTTATGCTGCCTCCGGTTATGAGCTTTACGTTTCCGTCTTCAAACAGGTAGGCGAGCCTTATTTCGCCCGCAAAGCTGCCGCGCAGCGCGTCGCAGCTGAAGTCTGAAAACACTACGGGCATGAGCACACGGCGGTTTTTCATTTCGTCAAGTGGCATTGTGCCGTTTTTAACACTTATGCAATCGTATGAACCCGTGGGTTCGATGCCGAGATAGCGGCAAAAGCGCGTATCGCCGTATATGCCCTGAACGACGCCGTCCTTGAGCAGCGGGCGCGCGGGCATGGGAATGCCGTCAAAGGAGAAGGCGGCTCTTGAAAACACGTCCATAGTGAGTCTTTCGCCCGTAACCTCGCCCTTGTATACATCGGTGCCCTTTGTATATTTGGAATAGCCGGGATAGACATAGCTCGCGTCGGCGTTCTCCATATAGGTCATCAGCAGCTGCTTCAAATTCTCCTCGGTAAGTATCACGCTGTATTTGCCGCTTACGGGAGGCTTTAAGGCGTTGGCCCTGTCCTTGACGCGCTCAAGCGCCTTCTCAGACAGCGCGCTTATCGCTTTTTCATCGAGGACGGCATAGTCAAACGGCGTATACAGTTCAACGTCCCTTGGCTGTTTGCACTGTGTAACGAATTCGCCCTTGAGCCTCGGCGTCACATATTCGACGTCTGCGCCTTTTGATGTGAGAATTCGCTTTGTGACGACAGAAGCAAATATCTCCGCAGAGTTTATGAAGCTCTCGCTGCCCGTGTCGCTTTTGTACAGCGCGTCCTTTGCGCGGTACAGCATGTCTTCGGGAGACATTCCGTCATATTTGCCTGCCTTGCTTACAACGGGCTCAGGCAGCTCGAAAAACCTGTTTTTCACGTTCAGCGCGTTTTCGTAGGCCAAAGCGAGCTTTGCCTTTATCTCCGCATCGCCGCTTAGAGGATATATTATCACAGAGGAGGAGCCGAGCATTTTTTCACCGTTTGCCTCAAAATCCCTGTATACGGTCACCTGTGTCTGGGCATAGGCTGCTTTTCTGAGCATGTCCTGCCTTTTGAGTATCATGAACAGTTCATGCCTTTGGGCGTTAGTTGAATTGATTATCCAATTCTTTATGCCGAGGTCGCTCAGCGTTTTTAATATTCTTTCCGTCATTTTATCGCCTCCTCAGCCCAGACGCACGCGCGCCTTTATCCACGGGCCGCCGTCCGAAACTTTGACCCATTCCTTGTAGCCCTTGCCGCAAAAGCCGCTGCCGCTGAGCGTAACTTCTTTAGAAACCATGCTTATGCTCTTTAGCAGATCCGGCACATAGCCGGTCAATACTATAGGCGAAAACACCCTGCCGGTGAGCTCGCCGTCCTTTATTTCGCGGGCAATGTTCACCATGCACTGAATGCCCCAGTTTTTGGGGTCCTCCATGCCTGACGAGGGATTTTCCAGCATAAAGCCATATTTGACGGAAGCTATCATGTCCTTCAGCTCGTCATTTCCGCCTTCAAAGTAGGTGTTGGTCATGCGGGTGTAAGCCTTGCTCAAATAGCTTTCCCTGCGGCCGTTACCGGTGGGAGAGACGTTGAGCCTGCCTGCGGAAACGCTGTCGGCGTAGCCCTGAAGCAATATACCGTTTTTGATTATCAGGTTGTCCTTTGAAAGCGTGCCCTCGTCGTCAAACAGGAAGCTTGCGCACTGCTCCACTGCGCTTGCGCTGTCGTGCATGTTCACAAGGTCGCTTGCCACGCGCTTGCCTACATAGCTTTTTGCAAGAGCCCTGTCCTTTACGAACATATCCATCTCAACGCCGTGACCGAACGCCTCATGCACTATCATGCCGGTTACGTCAGGGTCGCAGACGCATTCGTATTCGCCGGGCGCTATAGGCTCGGCCGAAAGCAGCTCAAGGCATATGCGCGCGCATTCGCTCAGCTTTTCGGGAGTGATTTCGTCAAGCAGCTCCGCGCCGCAAAGCCCGGAAAACGGCCTGTAGTAGTCCCTTACGCCGTCTTCGCCGCCGGCTAATGCTACCACGCCTGCGTTCGTCCACAGTATGTCCTGATACAGGCGGCGGTTCTTTGTTATAAACAGCTTGCGGGTTTTCTGCCATGAAAAGCGTAGCATCATGTCGAGAAGCCCCTCGTTCTGACCCAGTACATCGCTCCTCAGCCGGCTCAGGCACTCTATAACCTCACCTGTGCCCAAGGTTTCGGGGTCGATTTTGTAGGGACTGAAATATTCCTTTTCGCATGGCTCGTCAGATGGCAGAGGGTCGTTGCCTTCGCATTTACCGGCAAGCGCCTTTATCTCGCCGAATATTTCATCCGAGTTAGCTTCATTCAGCTCATTAAAGGAGTACTCGCAGTAGCCTTTGCCGTTATGCACCCTTATCACAAAGCCCCTCTGAGTGAACAGGCTGTCCTCCATGGCGCTTATGCCGCTTTTGGAAACGCCCAAGCGCATGCTGAGGCTGTCCTGCCCCAGTGCGCTCACGTAGGGGTATAATCCGCCAAGTCGCTGAATCAAGGCCTTAAGCAGCGGCTCGGCACCGGCGAGGTACGCGCTCATCTTTTCGTTCAATTTCACACCTCCAAAGCTTTAATGCCCTAATTATATAGCAAAAGCATATTCCAGACAAGTTTTATTTTTAAAAAATCAACGGGTGATTTACTTTGTCCGTGCTGTGTGTTATAATACACTCAAATCGGAGGTAATATGTGCGGCAGATTCTTTATAGCCGATGACGACGCTATGACCGAGCTGATACGGCGTCTGGCGCGGCTCGAGGGCGCTGCTCTCAAAACCGGCGACATCCGTCCCGGCGATGCGGCTCCCGTCTACCTAAATGAGGGCAGAATAGAGCCCAAAGCGATGACGTGG
>JAFPYA010000109.1 GCA_017412445.1 Clostridia bacterium | reverse complement strand
TGAGCAAAGTATTCAAGCAAAACATATAAGGAGACAGAACAATGAAAAACGCACTGGACATCCTGCGCGAGCGCGGATTTGTAGCACAGACGACTTTTGAAGATGAGCTGAACAAGGCCTTTGAAGAGGGGCCCATCACCTTTTACACGGGCTTTGACCCCACCGCCGACAGTCTGCACATCGGCCACTACATCCCGATAATGGCAATGGCTCACCTGCAGAAGGCGGGTCACAAGCCCATCGCGCTCATGGGCGGCGGCACCGCCATGATAGGCGATCCCTCCGGCAAAACCGACATGCGCAAGATGATGACCGTCGAGACCATCGACGACAACGTGGCGCACATCAAAAAGCAAATGGAGCGCTTTTTGGACTTTGACGAAAGCAAGCCCAACTCCGCCGTCATCGTAAACAACGCCGATTGGCTCAGGAACCTCAACTTCCTTAACTTCATGCGCGAGGTCGGCTCGCTGTTCAGCGTAAACCGCATGCTGACTGCCGACTGCTACAGGCAGAGGATGGAGAAGGGGCTCACCTTCCTTGAATTCAGCTACATGCTCATGCAGTCCTACGACTTTTTAAAGCTGTTTGAGACCTACGGCTGCACGCTCGAGACCGGCGGCGACGACCAGTGGAGCAACATGCTGGCCGGCGCGGATTTGATTCGCAGAAAGCTCGAAAAGCCCGCCTTTGCGCTCACCTTTAAGCTGCTGCTCACCCACGACGGCCGCAAGATGGGCAAAACCGAAAAGGGCGCGCTGTGGCTCGATCCCGCCAAGACCAGTCCCTACGATTTCTACCAGTACTGGAGAAACGTGGACGATGCGGACGTAGAAAAGTGCCTGGCGCTGCTCACCTTCCTGCCCATGGACGAGGTCAGGCGTCTGGGTGCGCTCAAGGACAGCAAGATAAACGAAGCCAAGGTTGTGCTGGCATATGAGGTCACCAAGCTCATCCATGGCGAGGAGGAGGCCAACAAGGCCAAGGCCGCAGCCGAAGCGTTGTTCTCCGGCGCGGGTCAGGCGGGCTCAACTCCCACCACCGAGGTAAGCGTCGAGGAGCTTAAGGAAGAAAACCGTCTGCTCGCCTGGGCGGCAAAGGTCGGCCTGTTCAAGAGCAACGGAGAAGCGCGCAAGGCCATACAGGCGGGCGGCCTCTACATCGGCAACGACAAGGTGACCGACGAGGACTACCGCATCACCGAAGATATGCTAAAGGGTGACGGACTGCTCATCCGCCGTGGCAAGAAGGCGTATCACCTGCTTGTGCTCAAAAAATAATGGAGCTCAAGCCCTATAAAACCCTGCTCTCCGCCTCGAAGGACGAGCTTATAATCAACAAGTCCCGCTTCATCTGCCGGGGGTTTCCCGCCGGCAGCGAGGAGGAAGCACTTTCATTCTTAAAGCATGTGCGCGGCATCCATCAGGATGCCACGCATAATTGCTATGCTTACGCAATAGGCGCGAACATGGGCATAATGCGCTACAGCGACGACGGAGAGCCGGGCGGTACGGCAGGCCTGCCCATGATGGAAGTAATCAAGGCGCGAGGCGTAACCAACCTCATAGTCATAATCACCCGCTACTTTGGCGGCGTGCTGCTGGGTGCGGGCGGCCTCGTAAGAGCCTACTCGCAGGGCACTGCGCTTGCGATAGACGCCTGCGGCGTGGGCACGGTATATCCAACTACCATATACGCAGCCGAAATCGCCTACTCGCTTTTGGGGCGGGCGGAGTACTTTCTTGCGTCTCAGAGCGTAAGCGTGGATGACAAGCAGTTTACCGACAAAGTGACCATCACGATATCCGTAAGGAGCCGCGACGCGGGCGAGTTTGAAAAGGCGTTTATCGCTGCGCTCGACGGCAGGGTAGAAATAGTAAAGCTCGACGAAATCTACAGGGCATGGCAGGATATATAAAATGCTGACGAAGCTTGAAAGCAGTGTGCCCGGCGGCGTCAACGGCATGCGCGTTGCGACTTACCTCGACAGAGCCTATCCGATGCTCGGCAGGGTCAGGATTAACAAGCTTCTGTCCGCGCGTCAGGTAAAGCTCAACGGCGAGCGCGCGGGCGGCGAAGCCCTTGTAAGCAGCGGCGATGCAATCGTGTGCTACCTTGAGGGCAAATATGACCTCATGTTAAGAATCATCTATTCCGACGCGCACATGCTCTGCTTTGCAAAGCCCGCGGGTCTGCCTGTGGACAAGGACGACATGGGCATAGGGGAGGACACAGCGCTTAGCCGCCTTAAGCTTATTAACCCCGATGCGAGGCTCGTGCACAGGCTCGACACGGGTACCGCGGGCGTGATGCTTGCAGCGCTTGACGAGGATGCCGAAAAGGAGCTTGTTCGCCTGTTCAGGGAGCACCTCGTCGAAAAGCACTATTCGGCCACGGTGACTGGGAGAATGCCTGAAAAGCACGGCACAATCAGGGGCTACATCACAAAGGACGCAAAGCAATCCAGAGTCAAGGCGGTAAGCGCGTATTCGAGCGGAGCGCTCGAGGCCGAAACCCGCTACAGCGTAAGAAAAGAATACAAACAGCAAGGCATTCTTCTCAGCGTCCTTGACATCACCATACCCACGGGGCGCACTCACCAGATTCGCGCTCAGCTTTCTTCAATCGGACATCCGTTGCTGGGCGACGACAAATACGGCGACAGGGATATAAACCGCCGCCTGAACAAAACCGAGACCGACCTAACCAGCGAAAAAATCATAATACGCGACTGTGAAGCGGCAGGCCCATACCGCGGCCTCAGCTTCAGCCTCGTAAAACCGGAGGAATGATTATGCCCGAAGCCTCAAACGTAAAGCTCATCTGCATGGACATGGACGGCACGCTCCTGGCAAACGGCGGTATACCCGAAATCAACATTCGCGCACTCAGGGAGTGCCGCGCACGGGGCATAAGGCTTGCGCTGGTGAGCGGCAGAAACTTCAGGTTTCTTATCTCGAACGCCGCCGAAATATGCGATGAGATAGCCATAATCTCGGCAAACGGTGCGCGAATCGACCTGCAGCCAGGCGAAAAATGCATATACGAGGGCGTGTTTGAAGAGGGCTACGCACGCGAGGTGTGCGAAACGCTGTATGAAACGGGCGTTTATTTTGAAATCTACACCTCGACAAAAAACTATGTGTTCAACCGCGAGCGCATATCAAAAATCCACAAGCATTCGCTTGAGATGTACCTCAAAAACCGCCAGATACTTGGGCTTGAATTTCCCGATGAGCCCTCTCAGGCGGAGTACGGGGGCATATACAAATTCGTGGCGTTTTCCGACGAGAGCGGCATGATGGACAAGGTTAAGCGCGCGCTTGACGACAGGCACATTGAGCATTCGTCCTCATGGTGGGACAACTGCGAGGTTATGGCAAAGGGCGTGGACAAGGGCAGTGCAGTTAAGATACTTTGCGCACATTTCGGCATAGACCCTCAGGAGGCCATGGCCTTCGGCGACCACACGAACGACATAGCGCTGCTTAAGGCGGTGGGCTACCCTGTCGCCATGGGCAACGCGGTGGACGAAACCAAAGCCGTCGCCAAATATATAGCCCCGGCCAACACTGAAGGCGGGGTGGGCAGGCTTATATACGATAAGGTGCTTGGCTATAAATAGAACGGCTCTCTAAAACTTTTCTCTGCCGCGCTTGATAAAAGGCGCGGCAGATGTTATACTATTCAAAAATGATTATTGATTCAATGAGGAAAACATGACGGATCTCAATATGCTCAATCCCGAGCAGCGCCTTGCTGCCGAAACCATAGACGGCCCCGTGCTTATTCTGGCCGGCGCAGGCTCTGGCAAAACCCGCGCGCTCACCTACAGGCTCGCGCACATGATTGACATGGGCATAGCCCCGTGGAACATACTCATGATAACTTTCACCAATAAGGCCGCGCGCGAAATGCGCGAAAGGGTGGACAGGCTCACCGGCGGAGGGGCTTCGGATACATGGGTCATGACTTTTCACGCCTGCTGCGCAAGGATGCTCAGGCGCGACATAGAGAAGATAGGCTACAGCCGCGATTTTACGATTTATGACGACGACGACAAAAACGTGGTCATAAAGCGCTGCATAAAGAGCCTGAACATAAACGAAAAGAACTATCCGCCAAAAAGCGTGAAGGCGGTAATCTCGGACGCGAAGAACCGCATGCTGACCCCGGAGGAGTGGTTCAGCGAAAACAGCGGCGTGCGCGAAAAGCCGTACTACCTTGTATACAAGCTTTACGAGGAGACGCTAAAAAGCAACAACGCGCTGGACTTCGACGATCTTCTTATAAAGACGCTTGAGCTGCTCAGCGACCAGCCACCCGTGCTTGAGTATTATCAGAACAAGTTCCGCTACATTATGGTCGATGAGTATCAGGACACCAATGTCGCCCAGTACCAGCTTGTGCGCCTGCTTTCCGGACAAAACAAGAATCTGTGCGTGGTGGGCGACGACGACCAGTCGATATACTCATGGCGCGGCGCGGACATAGGAAACATACTCTCGTTTGAAAAGGACTTTCCGGGCTGCACCGTGGTGAAGCTTGAGGAAAACTACCGCTCCACGGGCAACATACTTGCCGCAGCGAACAAGGTTATAAAAAACAACTCGTCGCGCAAGGAAAAGGCACTCTGGACGCAGGCGGAGCAGGGCGAAAAGGTGCGCTTCTACCGCGCCTCGGACGAAAGGGAGGAGGCCGCCTGGGTTTGCGACAACATAAGCGCGCTCAATCGCTCCGGCTTTGATTTCGGCGACATGGCGGTGCTCTACCGTACAAACGCCCAGTCCCGCGTGCTTGAAGAGGCGCTTGTCAGGCGCGGCATAAAGTACGGCGTGTACGGCGGCCTCAAGTTTTACGACCGCAAGGAAATCAAGGACATAATCGCCTATCTGAGGCTGCTCGTGAATCCTCTTGACGACGTGTCCTTCAGGCGCGCCGTAAACGAGCCTCGCAGAGGCATAGGCGACAGCACCATTGAAGCGCTTTCGCAGCACGCGGCTGTGCGCAACATGAGCCTGCTCAACGCCATCTGGATGGGTGACTATCCGGAGCTCGCCGCGCGCTCACGAAATGCCCTCAAGCTCTTTGGCGACCTTATAAGCAAATACAGGCAGATGATGAAGACTGCGCCCGCCGACGAGGTGGTTCAGTCGCTCATAAATGAGACCGGCATACTCAAGCAATACGAGGTGAGCCGCGAGCCCGAGGACGTGAGCCGCACCGAGAACATACATGAATTGATATCCGCCGTGGGCGAATACGCGCGCCAGAACCCCGAGGACGGCCTTACGGGCTTCCTCGAAAACGTGGCTCTGGTCACTGACGCCGACAGACTGGACGAAAGGACGCGCACCGTCACGCTGATGACGCTGCACGCCGCAAAGGGCCTCGAATTCGGAGCGGTGTTCATTGTCGGGCTTGAGGAGGGAGTGTTTCCACTCACCCGCGCCACATTCGACGATGAGGAGCTCGAGGAGGAGAGGAGGCTCATGTACGTGGGCGTGACCCGCGCAAAGCGCCGCCTGTTTCTGAGCTGTGCAAGAAACCGCGTGCTCTACAACGAGCGCCGCTCAAACATGATTTCCCGCTTCGTGGGCGAGATACCCAGAGAACTCCTCGACGACGGCCGCAGGGTCGCCGCGCCAACGCGCCTTTCCCCCTCGTCGCCCAATCAGCGCCTCGACTCGTTTGCAAAAAGCGGCGAGAGGCCGCGCCTTGACGGCATCCCCGGCGTTCAGAAGGGCATGGGCGAGCAGAAGGCCGCCCTGTTCCACGTGGGCGACAGGGTGCAGCACAGAACCTTCGGCTTTGGTACAGTCTTGCAGATACGCCCCGACGGCAAAATACTGCTCATAGATTTCGGCGAAAGAATAGGCATAAAACCTGTGGACGCAAACATGGCACCCATGAGGCTGGTGAAATAATATGGACAATGAAAACCTGCGCCGCATGCGCTTTTTTGTGGACACTCTCAACCGCTACGGCTACGAGTACTACGTGCTCGACAAGCCGACCGTGGCGGACGTGGAGTACGACCGCCTGTACGATGAGCTCGTAAGGCTTGAAAAGCTTACCGGGCACGTGGAGGAGGACTCGCCGACCCGCAGGGTAGGCGGCGAGCCACTCAAGGAATTTGAACCTCATACGCATTTGAACCGCCTGCTCAGCATGGACAAGGCGCAGTCCAGGGACGCAGTGCTGGAGTGGATAGACAGGGCGAACAGGCTCAGGAACGAGGCAGTCGAGCGCGGCGAAAAGTTGCCTGAGCTGACATTCAACGTGGA
>JAFPYA010000108.1 GCA_017412445.1 Clostridia bacterium | reverse complement strand
TCGGCGTTTACTATGTTCATCAGCCGCGTGCCGGGCGTGATGTGCACGTCGTGGGAGTATTTGCCGTTTGCGTCGTCCTGACGGTGGTTAAGCCCCTTCTGACTGGGCAAATCCTGTATGAGCGTGCCGCCGAAGCCCACATTTATCACCTGACAGCCGCGGCAGATGCCGAGCATGGGCAGGCGCCGCGTCATCAACAGAGGGAACATGTTCATCTCTATCTCGTCCCACTTGCGCACGGGCGCGTTGCACTCCTTCAGCTTCTCCTGCCCGTAAAAGCCGGGATCGAGGTCGCCGCCGCCGGGGAAGATGAAGCCGTCTATCTGCACCACCTCGCCCACAAGCTCGTAGAGCCTGAGCGTTTCATAGTTGAAGGGGCGCACCTCGCCGCCCAGTGATTCTATTATGCTTTGTATGTTTGGGTTCACCACGCGCGTGCCGTCCTCGGCTTTGCGGCTCGTGATGACGCCTATAACCGCCTTGTCAGCCATTGTCAACATCCTCCGCTTTCCGGGGCTTGCCGCAGCTGAGCCGCCCCTCGGGGCAATAGCCCAGAACCGCGCAGCTGGGGCCGTAGCACCTGAACAGCTCCCTGTATTCCTCTGTGAGCAGGCACAGCATTTCGTTCGACAGCGCCCTGATCTCCCACTGCGCCCGCGTGCAGGTGCGCAGCCTGAGAAAATGCAAAAGCTCGCGCGCGTTCATTGAAAGCATTATGTCCAGGGTGTTGCCGGCCAGAGCAAAGTAGCTCATAAGCTCGGGTCTGTCCATGAATGCGCGTGCTGCCAGCGCGTTTTTGCCAAACGCCTCCACGTATATGCGCTTCGCCTCGGCGTTTGAAGCCACGCTCTCGGGCAGCACATATGCGTTTGAAACGAGGGCGTCCATGGGGCGCGGCACGATCAGCGACTGTATGCGGTGGCGCGTGAAGTGGGTGATGCCCGCAAGCGAAACGTCCTTTATAATGAAGGTGTAATCAAGCATTTCGAGCTCGCGCGGGCGCTCGTCGCGTATGAGCTGCCTTGGCGCAATGCCGTCTCTGCCGTTCAGGGCAAGCGCGCGCCTCAGAACCACGGCGGCGTCCGGCGTGGAGGAAACTATTTCCGCTCCGGGGGCGGCGGGATGCGGCTCGGCTACACCGCTTATGCCCTTAAGGGGCTTGACATCGCCTGCCTTGCCGATTGCCTTGGGCGCGGCGGGGAAGAGGGAAGTCAGCTCGTCAAGCAGCTGCTGCCCCAGACGCCTGATTTCTGGGTATACGCTCAGCCTGCCCTGCACCATGCCCTGGGCGACGTGGAGTATTTCGCGCATATCCGCGCTCATTATGAAGTTGCTCCTGAAGCAGTAGGGCAGCACGAACCGAGCGTCCTCTTTGGGCACGCCCATGCCGAGCAGCCGGTCGTACACGCCGAACAGATAGTCCATGTGACCTCTGAACTCAGGTTCCCTGTCGCCCAGCTCCTCCGGCACCAGATAGCCCGCGCCCGAAAAATCCACGTAGCGGCGGGATTTCACGGTATATGCGGCGAGCCTGTGCTCTATCATCATCTGCTCGGTCAGCACGCTCACGTCGTTGAACGCGACCGTCACGTACATATGCTCTATTATCGTGTTGTGGCCGCTCGAAAGCACCTTGCCTATGAGCTTTACGTCCTTTTCAGAGTCGCCGCTTTTGGCGAAGGCCTCAAGCGCCGTGCCCGCGCCCGTACTTATGCGCCCCGCGGCGGCGGATGCGGCCACGCCCCTGTCGCCGAAGGAAATTATGCTTACGCTTGCGTTTTTCATCTGTATTTCTCCATAAATATGTTTATGCGGCGCACGGCCTCGCTGATATTTTCGAGGCTCGAGGCATACGAGCAGCGCACGTAGCCCTCGCCGCTTTCGCCGAAGGCATCGCCCGGCACGCAGGCCACCCTCTGTTCCTCCAGCAGCCTTACGCAAAACTCATTCGAGCTCAGCCCCGTGCCCTTTATGCAGGGGAAGGCGTAGAATGCGCCCAGCGGCTCGTGCGTGGGCAGCCCCGCGCGCCTGAGGCCGTCCACTATAGTGCGCCGCCTCCGGTCGTACTGCCTGACCATGCGTTTTACGTCGGCAAAGTCGGTTTCAAGGCCGCTTTTGAGCGCTTCTATAGCCGCGTACTGGCCGGCGGTGGGCGCGCACATTATAGTGTACTGATGGATTTTGAGCATCACGTCGAGTATGAGCTTGGGCGCGCAGGCGTAGCCCATGCGCCAGCCGGTCATCGCAAACGCCTTTGAAAAGCCATTGAGCGTTATTGTGCGCTCCTTCATGCCTTCAATCGAGGCGAAGGATACGTGGGGAGTGCCCGTGTAGTTGAGCTCGGCGTAGATTTCGTCTGCGATTACGGCTATGTCGCTGTCCTTTAGCGCCGAAGCCAGCCTTTCCATATCTTCCCTGCCCATTATGCCGCCGGTCGGGTTGTTGGGGTAGGGGAGTATGAGCGCCTTTGTTCGCGGGGTTATGAGAGGCAAAATCGCCTCAGGCGTGATTATGAAGCCGTTTTCCGCGCTCGTAGGCACGGGCACGCACTTGCCGCCCGAGAAGGTCACGCAGGGCATGTAGCTCACGTAGCTTGGGTCCGGCACAAGCACCTCGTCGCCCGGCGAGACCAACGCGCGCAGCGCAAGGTCTATGCCCTCGCTCGCGCCCACGGTTATCATTATTTCGCTTGCAGGGTCATAATTGATGCCAAAGCGCGCCTCATATTCGCAGCACAGGCGGCATAGCTCCTTGAGCCCGCGGTTCGAGGTGTAGTGCGTGTTTACGTCGACTGCGC
>JAFPYA010000107.1 GCA_017412445.1 Clostridia bacterium | reverse complement strand
GCCCACGTGGCTGTCGCCCATGTCGCCCTCGATCTCCTGCCTGGGCACCAGCGCGGCCACGGAGTCGATTACCACTACGTCTATGGCGCCGCGTCTGACCAACGCTTCGCATATGTCAAGCGCCTGCTCGCCATTGTCGGGCTGTGAGACGTAGAGCTCGTCAATGTCCACGCCCAGCGCCTTGGCGTACACGGGATCCAGCGCGTGCTCAGCGTCTATGAACGCCGCGGTGCCGCCCGCCTTCTGCGCCTCGGCTACCACCTGCAGCGCCACGGTGGTCTTACCTGAGGATTCGGGGCCGTATATCTCAACGATCCTGCCTCTGGGCAGACCGCCTACGCCAAGCGCCATGTCTATAGGCAGGCTGCCGGTGGAAATAACGTCTATATTCGTATGGGTGGTGTCGCCCAGCTTCATTACCGAGCCCTTGCCGAAATCCTTTTCAATCTTTGACAGCACGCTGTTCAGCGCCGCCTTTTTCTCGTCGCCCTGCACCTGCTTTACAGTGTTTTTTTCGCTTGCTTTAGCCATTTCTTTACCTCCGCGCACAGTTTTTTACAGTATGAATTATATTCCAAATCGGCCCGTAAAGTCAACATAGGGCGCGTGAAAAATACAAACGAAAACGCCAAAAATGTGAAAGCTTGGGCGGGGCGGGTTAAATGTTCCCCCGCAGGTTGACATCGTGCGCATTTTTGTGCTATGCTGAAGTGTAATCGGATGATATTTTTAATAGGAAATCAATCCGATGCTTAAAGAGGCGAAAAATGGATTTTGTGGACTTCACAAAGCAGATGAAGCGGGACTATACCATAATAGCGCCCGATATATTTCCCACCCACATGGAGCTTATAGAGGCGGCGTTCCGCCTGTACGGCTATAAGCTCGTGGTCGCCCGCTATGAGGGCAAGCAGGTAATAGACACGGGGCTCAAATACCTGCACAACGACATGTGCTACCCTGCCATTTGCACGATAGGCCAGCAGATATACGCTTTGACCTCGGGCGACTACGACCCCAAAAAATGTGCGCTCATCACCTTTCAGACGGGCGGCGGCTGCCGCGCCAGCAACTATCTCATGCTTTTGAGGAAGGCACTCAAAAGCATGGGCATGGAGTATGTGCCCGTGATTTCGCTCTCCTTCGGCAGGTTTGAAAGGTATTCGGGCTTCAAAATCACGCTTCCCATGCTGCTCATAGCCATACGTGCGCTGATACTCGGCGACATGCTTTTACTGCTCAAAAATCAGACGCTGCCCTACGAAATCAACAAGGGCGACACGCGCAGGCTTGTGGAAAAATGGATAAACGAACTGACAAACCAGTTTGCCCATAAAAAGGGGCTCACCGGCCCCGGCATGAAAAAGAACCTGCGCGCCATGGCGAAGGACTTTCACGACATACCGCGCGAAAAGAAGGACAAGACCAAGGTGGGCATAGTAGGCGAAATATACGTAAAATACTCGTCCTTTGGCAACAACGGCCTCGAAAAGCTTTTGCTGAGCCAGGGGTGCGAATACATGGTGCCGGGCGTGCTGGGCTTTTTCCAGTACTGCTTTGCAAACACCGCTGTCGACAACAAATACTACGGCGCGTCCCGCCTGATAAAGCTGGCGGGCAGGCTGGCGCTTGACATAGCGGGCAAATGGGAAAATGGTATAGACGAGGCGCTCAGACCCTACCCGGAGTTCGTGCCGCCGGTAGGCTTTGAGGAGGTCAGGCGCCTTTCGGCGCGCGTGATAGACCCCGGCGTGAAGATGGGCGAGGGCTGGCTTTTGCCCGGCGAAACCGCGGGGCTGATAGAAAAGGGCTACACAAACGTGATCTGTGCCCAGCCCTTCGGCTGCCTGCCCAACCACATCGTGGGCAAGGGCACGATAAGAAAACTGCGGGAGATTTACCCCGACGCGAACATTTTTCCCGTGGATTACGACGCGGGCGCGTCGCGGGTCAATCAGGAAAACCGCATAAAGCTGATGCTCGCAATAGCGAGGGAGCGTGACGCGGTATGAAGCGGCTTGGCATAGACATAGGCTCGACCACGCTCAAGTGCGCGGTGCTGGACGAAAAGGACAAGCTCGTATTCAGCCGCTACATGCGCCATTTTTCGCGCATAGATCAGCACCTCTCGGGCATGCTTGACGACATAGCCGAGCGCATGCCCGGCGAGGATATGGCAGTTTCAATGAGCGGCTCGGCGGGCATGGGCTTGGCCGAGCAGGTGGACATACCCTTTGTGCAGGAGGTTTACGCCGAGCGCGTCGCGGTCAAGCGCCTGAACCCCGAGACCGACTGCGTGATAGAGCTGGGCGGCGAGGACGCGAAGATACTCTTCCTCTCCGGCGCGTTTGAAATGCGCATGAACGGCACCTGCGCGGGCGGCACCGGCGCGTTTATAGACCAGATGGCGTCGCTAATGAAGATAGACGCCTCCGAGATGGACGCGCTGGCCGCGCACAGCCAGAAGCTCTACACTATCGCCTCCCGCTGCGGCGTGTTCGCCAAGAGCGACATTCAGCCCCTGCTCAATCAGGGCGCCCGCAAGGAGGACGTGAGCGCGAGCATATTCCGCGCGGTGGTCAACCAGACCATAGCCGGCCTCGCGCAGGGCAGGCGCATAGAGGGGAGCGTGCTGTATCTGGGCGGCCCGCTTACATACCTTTCAGGGCTGAGACAGGCGTTTGACGAGGTGCTGGGCACCGAGGGGCTGTGCCCCGAAAACTCGCTGTACTACGTGGCGATGGGCGCGGCGGGCACGGGCGTGGGCAAGGCGGTAAGCCCCAAGGAGCTGAGCGCGCGCTTAAAGAGCCTTAAGCATACGGCAGCCTATACCTCCTGCAAGCGGCTGTTTGAGTCGCAGGAGGAATACGAGGCGTTTAAAAAGCGCCACATGGAGGCCTCAAAGGGCATAAGGGAAACGGATGCGCCGACTGGTGAAATGTATCTGGGCGTGGACGCGGGCTCGACCACGGTAAAGGCCGTGCTGTGCGACAAGGACGGCAACCTTCTGCGCCCGCTCTACGCGCCCAACAACGGCAACCCCGTACCCATAATAAAACAGTACCTGAGCGACATATATGACGAGTTTCCCGACATATTCATAGGCGGCGCGGCCTCCACGGGCTACGGCGAGGAGATAGTGAAAAACGCCTTCCGCTTCGACGGGGGAATAGTTGAGACCGTAGCGCACTATACCGCCGCCAGGCGCTTTAAGCCCGACGTAGACTTTATACTGGACATAGGCGGGCAGGACATAAAGTGCTTTCAGATAAGAAACGGCGCGATAGACAGCATATACTTAAACGAGGCCTGCTCATCGGGCTGCGGCTCGTTTTTGCAGACGTTTGCGGGTGCCATGCGCTTTACGCCTGAGGAATTTGCACGCCTGGGGCTGTTTGCAAAGCACCCCGTGGATCTGGGCTCGCGCTGCACGGTGTTTATGAATTCCTCGGTCAAGCAGGCACAAAAGGACGGCGCGGGCGTGGACGACATAGCGGCAGGCCTGTCCATAAGCGTGGTAAAGAACGCGCTGTACAAGGTCATTCGTTGCTCCTCGCCCGATGCCCTGGGCAAAAACATAGTGGTGCAGGGCGGCACGTTTTTGAACGACTCCGTGCTGCGCGCCTTTGAGCAGGAGACCGGCCGGAACGTGATACGCCCGGCCTACGCCCCAATAATGGGCGCGTACGGCGCGGCGCTCTACGCCATGGCGCACGCCACCCCCGGCAGGCGCTCAGGCGTGATAGACAAAAAGGGACTCGAGGCCTTCACCCACAATGTGACCGCCATCACCTGTAAGGGCTGCACCAATCGCTGCTCCCTCACCGTGAACGATTTCGGCTCGGGCAGGCGCTTCATCGCGGGCAACCGCTGCGACAAGCCTCTGGGCAAGGGCACCTACAACGACAAGCGCGACCTTTACGCCTACAAGCGCCAGCTGCTCTCATCCTACATGAACTCCGAGCCCGTCAGGGGCAGGCGGGTTATCGGCATACCCATGGGGCTCAACATGTACGAGCTGCTGCCATTCTGGCATAAGCTGTTCGATTCTTTGGGCTTTTGCGTGATAACCTCGCCCTTCTCCACGCGCGAACTGTATGTAAAGGGGCAGTACACCATACCCTCAGACACCGCCTGCTACCCCGCAAAGCTGATGCACGGGCACATGGAGTACCTTCTGGACAGGCAACCCGACGCGATCTTCTACCCGGACATGAGCTACAACATAGACGAGGGGCTGGGCGTAAACCACTTCAACTGTCCCGTTGTGGCCTACTATCCGCAGGTGCTCAAGCTCAACATGGACAGGCTCAAGGGCACTGTGTTCATAGACGACTTCATGTCCCTGTACGACAGGCGGCAGTTCACAAGGCGCATAACGCAGGTGCTTACGAAGTATTTTCCCGATCTGAAGGGCGCGGGCATAAAGGCCGCCGTAAAGGCCGCCTACGCCGAATACGACTCTTACATGGAGGCGGTTCGCAAAAAGGGCGAGGAATACCTGCGCTGGGCGGAGGCGAATCAGAAGCCTGTAATCGTGCTCTCAGGGCGTCCCTACCACGTCGACCCCGAGGTTAATCACGGAATTAGCGACGTCATCTGCCGTCTGGGCGCGGTGGTCGTGACCGAGGACAGCCTGAGCCGCCTCGTTGCGCCGTTCAGGGTGGACGTGCGCAACCAGTGGACGTACCATGCCCGCCTGTACGCCGCGGCAAAGTACATAGCCGGGCTGCCGCCCGAAAAGAACGTGCAATTGGTGCAACTGGTCTCCTTCGGCTGCGGCGTGGACGCTATAACCACCGACGAGGTGCGCCGCATACTCGAGGGCGCGGGCAAGATATACACTCAGATTAAAATCGACGAAATTTCAAACATGGGCGCGGTGAGCATAAGGCTCAGAAGCCTGCTCTCCGCCGCCTCTGAAAAGCTGAGGGCTGTGTGATGAAGGTAATAAGAAACGAATATCTGTGCATGCTTAAAAATGAACTGCCCCTCGACCACGCGGCTTTTGCCGCCTGCCGCGAGGAGGCGCTCAGGCTGATAAAGACCGGCAGGCTCATGACCGCGGCGATGTACATGTATAAAAAACAGCTGTTTTTGTACACCGAGAGCCTTGAAAACGAGGTCACCCCGGAGGAATTTCTTTCTCCGCTTGGCGAAATCATCTTGCCTCAGCCCTTAGAGGGTGAGGCCGCGCCGTGGGTAAAAATGGTGCCCGTGTTCTGGCACGCGGAGCCGACTGACGCCGCGTCCTGGCGGGAGAGCCGCCCGAGGCAGCGCAGGCGCGGGCGCATAGCGTACCTGTTTAACGACAAGCTGACCGAGTACGTGTATCATCACAGGGCGCTGACTGAGGAGGGAGTGTTCCGCGGGGACAAGTACATGTTCATTTCCCTTTGGGGCAACCTGCTGTTCAGCTACTTTGAGGAGCCGCGCTCGAGCGACAACGTAAACGGCTCATCTGAACAGAGCCGCGCCATAAACGACTGGATGCGCGTCGACCCCGACAGCCACTTCAAAAAGCTGCCCGGCAGCAACGGACAGAATTTTCTGCTCATAGACGCCTGCTTCGACGTGGGCGAGAGCGACATTTGAGCTATTCGGAAGGTAAATGCTTATGGAACAGATGAGCCTGTTCGGCGGCGAAAATACGTTGCAGGGGCCTCTTGCCAGCCGCCTGCGCCCCACGGATCTGAGCGACTACGTGGGTCAGAAGCACCTTGTGGGCGAGGGCAAGATTTTGAGGCGCCTGATAGAGCAGGACGCGATTTCCTCCATGATATTCTGGGGGCCGCCGGGCGTAGGCAAGACCACGCTGGCGCGCATAATCGCAAAGCGCACGAGGGCCGCGTTCATAGACTTTTCGGCGGTCACCAGCGGCATAAAGGAGATCAAGGCCGTGATGGAGCAGGCCGAGGCGGGCAGGCGCAGCGGCATAAGGACGATACTGTTCGTGGACGAAATCCACCGCTTCAACAAGGCACAGCAGGACGCGTTTCTGCCCTACGTGGAGAAGGGCAGCATAATCCTGATAGGCGCGACCACCGAAAACCCCTCGTTTGAGATAAACAGCGCGCTCTTAAGCCGCTGCAAGGTGTTCGTGATGAAGGCACTGGAGGAGAGCGACCTGGTCGAGCTCATCCGCCACGCGCTGAGGGACAAACGCGGCTTTGGCGACATGGACATAATCATAGGCGAGGAGGAGATCGCCTCGATAGCCCGCTTTGCCAACGGCGACGCCCGCACCGCGCTCAACACCCTCGAGATGGCCGTGAGCAACACTCCTGCTGACAGGGACGGCTCGGTCACCATAACCGCTCAGGTGATTTCGGACTGCACCGACCGCCGCTCGCTGCTCTACGACAAAAAGGGCGAGGAGCACTACAACATAATCAGCGCGCTGCACAAGTCCATGCGCAACAGCGACCCTGATGCCGCCGTGTACTGGCTTAACCGCATGCTGGAGGCGGGGGAGGACCCGCTCTACATAGCGCGCCGCATAGTGCGCTTTGCCAGCGAAGATATAGGCCTGGCCGACTCAAACGCGCTCACGGTTGCGATAAACGCCTTTCAGGCCTGCACGTACCTCGGCATGCCTGAGTGCGACGTGCATCTGGCGCACGCGGCGATATACATGTCCCTCGCGCCCAAGTCCAACGCCGCCTACATGGCCGTGCTCTCAAGCCGCTCAGATATAAAGCAAAAGCCCGCCGAGCCCGTGCCGCTGCAGATAAGAAACGCGCCCACACAGCTTATGAAGCAGTTGGATTACGGCAAAGGCTACGTCTACGCTCACGACACTGAGGAAAAGATGGCCAAAATGACCTGCCTTCCCGACAGCCTCATGGGCGCGCGCTACTACCGCCCCACCGATCAGGGCGCCGAAAAGCAGCTTTCCGAGCGCTTAAAGGCGATTTTGGAGTGGAAAAACGGAAAAGAGGAGTAAAGAGAAACGCGCGGAAATAAGCAAAGCGAGATTCATTTGTCTGCTATTGACAAAAGAACTGCTCTAAACTATAATCAACGCGGACTTGCCGTACGAAATACATGAAATCAACATGGCCGTAAGGCTTCCGGCTCGGTTCGTAACGTGACAACCGCGCGCAAATCACTCATGAATGACGCAGTACAGGAGGTTTGTTATGAAAAAACTGATCGCTTTCATCCTTGCTTCATTGCTCAGCTTGTTATGCGCTTTCGCGCTTGCCGACGACGGATGGACTTGTCCGAATTGCGGCACGCTCAATGAAGCGGACGCGCTGTTTTGCTATAAATGCGTGACGCCAAAGCCTGCATCAGGCGGTCAGGCCGCGGCGGAGTATAACGCGTGGGTATGCCCGACCTGCGGCCGCATCCGCCCGAACGATTACAACTTCTGCACCTCCGACGCCACGCCCCGTACCGACAGCACGCAGGGCGCGTTGCTCATAAGCACAAACGAACCGGCTGCCGACTTCTACGCGCCAGAGGCAGTCGTCGAGGTCTATCCCATCAGAATGGATTCCGAGAGCGGAGTGTCCATTCCGCTCTGGACCGACGTGAAAGGCAGCTATGTAGTCTGGGTTACAGACTCTGTGGACGGCTACAGCACGATTGCATACTTTCTGGACAGGAACAAAAACGAGGTGGGAGAGTGGCCGACAAAGCGCAGCGAGGGCCTGTCCTCAATCAACAACAGAGCTTTCGCAAAGGAGCTCGAGGGCGGACAGCAGTATACGCTGATGCTTCTGCCGGACAACGGCTTTGACAGGTTTAAGCCCGGCAGCTTCACGCTCAATCTCGCCCGTCCCACACAGGAACAGTACATCAGCGGTTACGACCTGATTCACGACAGCTTCGTGAGCCAAAAACAGGAAAACCGTTACGTATTCACCCCTGAAGTGTCCGGTCTGTACGGATTGACCTGCACGGAGGCCTATAACGGGGTGCAGCTGCACATTGAGGTCTATGATCAATTGAACAACGAGGTTCGTTCCACCGATTACTACACAAGATCTGTCAGAATGAATGAGTCACTGCAGTATGAGCTCGAAGCGGGACAAACCTATATGATCTATGTAACCCCTAATGAAAAGAACATAGGCGCCTATACGCTCGAGGTGTGATACCAGAACGAGACGGTAGATGTCTCCGGCTGCGAGGTGATAGGAGACAAGCTGTCTTTTTCCTATCAACAGAATGAATACACGTACACGGCTCCGTCCTCGGGAGATTATGCCTTCAGCGCAGCGGTCATGGACAGGCGTTCCGATTGCAGCGTTCGCGTGTATGACGAGAATGGCAACGTGGTGTTCGGGAGAAATTCCTGGGACACAAGCTGTACGCTTCAGGGAGGCAGACAATACAGGATCGTAATTACGAACTACACAAGGAGCGATGCCGATTATATCTGCGACTACGTGCTTTCGATCAGCCGGACTAATTAACGCCTCCCGGCGATGACGCAGCCCGCCCGCAAACGTGGTTTTTCCACGCGCGGGCGGGCTGTTTTTGCGGGCTGTTCTTTAGCGCGGACGCTGTCTTCGGCCGCGTTTCGCTTCAGCCCATAGGCACTACGGCGGTCACCCTGTAGTACAGGGGCTGATAGCCGGCGGGGGAGAAGGCGGACAGGGCACTCAGTGTCTCCTCGTCCTCCACCTTTTCGAGGTACATCCTCGCGCCGCTGCTGGCGTAGGGATACTTTTCGGGGCTCATGCCGTACATGGCCATGAGCGAGGAGCCGTTGTCTATGTTCAGCGTGGTCTGGTTGGGGCTCAGGCCAAGCTGCAGGTAGTACTCGTTTTCGATTTTTACCATGGCGTAGACGAAGTAGCCTATGTTCGGGGTGCCGTCCGCGTTTACGGAGGCGACGGCGTAAAAGCCGCTATAGCTGTTTATGGCGTCCATCAGCTCGTCGCCGCTTATGCCGTCAAAGTAGTATACCGTGGAAGCGGAGGACACTCCGTCGACCGTTTTGCCTTCGGGGATGCCGCCGTTTTCGGCGACGCAGGCGAGGCTGAAAATCAGGCTCAGGGCGAAAACGAGGGTGAGAAGCTTTTTCATTTTGTTACCTCCTTTGTCGATTGCGTGCGCTTTGGGTGTGATTCATGCGTGCGCTTTTGCAGCGCGCTCAGGGCTCGAAGTTTTTGTTTATTACCTCGTTTGCCACGCGGCCGTGCTCCAGCACTATCATGCGCTGGGCGGCTTCGCCAACCTCGGGGTCATGGGTGACCACGATAAGCGTGGTACCTTCGCGGTGAAGCTGCTTAAAGAGGTCGAGCACTATGTTCTCGTTTGCCTCGTCGAGGTTGCCGGTGGGCTCGTCGGCGAGAATTATCTCGGGGTGGTTGATCAGAGCCCTCGCCACGCACACCCTCTGCTGCTCGCCGCCCGAAAGCTGGCTGGGCAGGTGGCGGGCGCGCTCCCTGAGACCCACGCGCTCAAGCGCCTCGAGCGCCTCCTTTTCATCGGGCATGGAGTGGTAATACTGGCTCACCATCACGTTTTCCACGGCGGTCAGATAGCTGACCATGTGGAACTGCTGGAATATGAGGCCGATTTTGTCGCGGCGGATTTCGGTCAGACGCTTGCCGGATTCCTTTGAGATGTCCACGCCGTCGAGCAGCACTTCGCCCTTTGTGGGCTTGTCCATGCAGCCTATTATGTTCATCATCGTGGACTTGCCGCTGCCGGAGGGGCCCATTATGGCCACCCATTCGCCCTTATCCACCTTCAGGCTGACGTTGTTCAGCGCCTTGAGCTCGCCGTAGATTTTGTATATGTTTTTCAGTTCAAGCAGACTCATATTATTCTCCTTTCAGCACCAGCGCGGGGTCGACCGCCACGGCGTTCTTGACGGGTATCAGACAGCTTACGGCGGACACTATCATCGACACGATTATCGTGGCGGGCACGAGCAAGAGGTTGAAGCGCAGATCCGAACCGAACACATGCTCGCTCACTATCAGCGCGAACACGTAGCCCAGCAGCGCGCCTATCGCGCCGCCGAGAAATCCAAGGAACAGGCCTTCGCCCAGAAACTCCGCCCTTATGGAGTTGTCGGAGGCGCCCAGCGCCTTCCTTAAGCCGATTTCCTTCCTGCGCTCGCTGACCACGGCGGTCATGGTGGTGGACACGCTTATCATAGTAAGTATCAGTACCACCAGCGTGACCAGGAACACCAGCGCCTGAAGCTTGCCGAGCACCCCGGCCTCGGACTTGGTCACGCGCTTTACCAGCCTCGCCTCGACGCTGCCGGAGGCGGTCATTTCGTCCGCCAGAGTTTGAAGCGCGTCGCTCGAGCCCGACACGCTCAGCTCGACTACGTCGTACCTGTCGTACACCGCCGTGAGCTCCTCCATGTCGCTGATGGACATGTAGATGTAGTCCTCTTCCTCGCCGCCGGTTTCGAGTATACCCACCACCGTGTAGCTGAGGGTCACCTTGTCGGTCTGGGTGAGCTCGTCGTTTACCTCGGTGCTGCCTGTCTCAACGGCGCTGTTTATGGCGTTGACCACGGCCTTGGAGCTCTCGGTCGCGCCGCTGACCGCGTCTATAAATTCGTCGGGGTCATCCGCGCCCGTGCTGAGTTCAAGCGGCAGCGTCTTGCCGATAAACTGATCGTTGAAGCTGTAGGCGTGCTCTACGCCCCAATTGTCGGTGAAGGTCTCGGCGTTCATGGCGGCCACCCTGAAGGGGGTCTGGCGGCTCAGATCCGTTACGACCGCCTTTATCGCCCCGTCGCCGGAGAGTATCACGGTCACGCCGACCTCGGCCTTGTAGTAGCCGGGCGCAGTGCCCCTGAGCTCCGTCTCGCGGTCGCTCACGGTGATGCTTTCGACCCTGTCGTAGGAGAGGCGCACGCTGCTGCCCACTTTGGCGCCCAGGGTGGCGGCCACGTTTTTGCCTATCAGCAGCTGCCTTTGCGCGGCGGGGTAGTCGCCCTGCACGCTGAAGTAGGGACTGGTCTTCTGCACCTGAGCAAAGTCCGTGCCCGCGGTCATGAATTTGAGCTGGTTTGAATATTTGCTCTGGCTGGTCTGATTGCCCTCGAATTCGGTGTAAATGTAGCGGTAGGGGGCCGCGCCCAGCAGCTTGTCGCTTTCGGTCAGCGAAAGCGCCGCTTGCGTGCGCGCGCTGTCCAGCACTCCGTCTCCAGCGGGCATCAGCAGCATGTTCGCGCCGTAGGAACGGAAGGAGGCCGCCATCTGGCGCGGTACGTCCACGTACACGGTCACGAGGCCCGAAAGTATCGTTGCGCCCACGGCCACGCTGAGCAGGGCTATTAGCATGCGGCTTCTGCGCCTTAGCAGCGAAGCGGTTATCATC
>JAFPYA010000106.1 GCA_017412445.1 Clostridia bacterium | reverse complement strand
TGAACCTCGCAATCGACCAGCTGACCGAGCGATTCGAGATCCAGTGCAAAAAGCGCGTGCGCAACTTCCCGTTCCTTATGGGACAGGGTGTGTGGCTGGACAGCGATAAGCTGGACTGGGACGACGAGGTCGGTGAAGTGCTCAAGCACGGCACGCTGTCCGTGGGCTTCATAGGTCTTGCCGAGGCACTGAAGGCGCTGATAGGCGAGCATCACGGCGAAAGCGAGAAGGCTCAGAATCTGGGCCTCGAGATAATAAGCTACATGCGCCGCAAGATGGACGACACCAGCAAGCAGCGCGGCCTGAACTACACGCTGCTGGCCACCCCCGCGGAGGGTCTTTCCGGCAGATTCGTGCGCATAGACCGCGAAAAGTACGGCTCCATCCCCGGCGTTACCGACAGGGATTACTACACCAACTCCTTCCACGTGCCGGTGTACTACAACATCTCCGCCGCGCGCAAGATTCAGACCGAGGCGCCCTATCACGCCCTGACCAACGCCGGGCACATTTCATACGTGGAGCTGGACGGCGATCCTACGCAAAACCTTGAGGCGTTTGAAAAGCTCATCCGCCTGATGAAGGAGAGCGGCATAGGCTACGGCAGCATCAATCACCCCGTGGACAGGGATCCCATCTGCGGCTACAACGGCATAATCGGCGACTGCTGTCCCAATTGCGGCCGCGACGAGGGCACAGTGCACTTTGAGCGCATCCGCCGCATCACCGGCTACCTCGTGGGCACGATGGACAAGTGGAACAACGCCAAGCGCGCCGAGGAGCACGACCGCGTAAAGCACGCGGTGGACAACTGATGGACATACGCCTTGCGGGTCTGGTGGACGACTCCATAGTTGACGGCCCGGGCTTCAGGCTTGCCGTGTTCACGCAGGGCTGCCCCCACCACTGCCCCGGCTGCCACAACCCCGCCACCCACGATTTTGAGGGCGGCCATATTGACACCACCGAGCGCGTGATTACCGTGATGAAGGCCAACCCCCTGCTCGACGGCGTGACGCTCAGCGGCGGAGAGCCCTTCTGCCAGCCCGAGGCCTGCGCCGAGATAGCGAGTGCGGCCAAGGCGAGCGGGCTGAACGTGTGGAGCTACAGCGGCTGGACGTTTGAGCAGCTGCTCGAAAAAAGCGCGCATGAGCCCGGAGTAAAGGAGCTCCTCGGCACTGTGGACGTGCTGGTGGACGGACCGTTCCTGCTCGCACAGCGCACGCTCGAATTGCGCTTTCGCGGCAGCAAAAACCAGAGGCTCATCGACGTGCCTTCTTCGCTCGCAGAAGGTCGGGCAATCGAAATTAAGCAATAGATTTCGGCTTCGCGCATCATCTGCGCGAAGCCTTTTTTGAGACAGCATGAACGTACTTATAACCGGCGCGGCCTCCGGCATGGGCGCTGAGGCCGCGCGAATTTTTACCGGGCATGGCCACAGCGTCTATTCGGTTGACGCGCGTTACGTGCTCGAAAGGGAGCGCTTTACGCCCTTTACCGCCGATATACGAGACGAAGACGCGCTCACAGCAATATCTTCGGCTCTTGCCGGAACGCAGCTTGACGCGATAATCTGCTGCGCCGGCATACACGACATGATGTCCTTCGTTGAAACAGACTTAAGTCGGTTTAAGACACTGATGGACATCGACCTGATGGGCACGGCCAACGCGGTAAAGGCGTTTTACCCGCTTTTGAAGGCGGACGGGCGCGTGATTATAGTGACCAGCGAGGTAGCCTATCTCGACCCGATGCCCTTCAACGGCGGCTACAGCGTGGCGAAGACCGCGCTCGAATGCTACGCGCAGGCGCTAAGACAGGAGCTGAATCTTTTAAACCATATGGTCATAACGCTGCGCTTCGGCGCGGTGGACACGCCCTTAAGCCGGGGCGCGACAGACAAAACGGCGCTCCTTGCCGACGAAACGCATCTCTACCGCAGGCAGGCCGCCTCATTTGTGAGGATTGCCAAACGCTTTATGGGCACCCCGCTCGCGCCGGAAAAGGCCGCCGCCGTTATATACAAAGCGGCCACGGCGCCGCACCCCCGGCTCATATATAAAAAGCACAGAAACATCGGACTTGTGCTGATGAATCTTATGCCGAAGCGCGCCCAGCTTTGGCTTATAAAAACGCTTCTCAATCAGGAGGATAAAGTATGAAGGTCACCTTCAGGTGGTTTGGCAGAAACGATGACAGCGTGCCGCTCGAGTACATAAGGCAGATCCCCGGCTGTGAGGGGCTGATGGGCGCCATGGGACAGTTCGTGGCGGGCGAGGTCTGGCCGGAGGAGGACATAAAGGCGTATGCCGAAGAGGTTCACGCCGCAGGGCTTAAGCTTGAGGTAATAGAGAGCGTAAACGTTCATGAAGACATAAAGCTGGGTCTGCCGGGCCGCGACAGGTATATAGACAACTACATAGTCACGCTCAGGCGGCTGGCAAAATATGGCGTAAAGCTGATAGTGTACAACTTTATGCCCGTGCTCGACTGGCTGCGCACCGACCTCGACCACGTAAACTCCGAGGACGGCAGCCGCAGCATGTTTTACGACGACGCGCTCGTGCGCGACATAACGCCCGACAAGCTGCCCGAAATGATGCTGTCGCAGTCAAACGGCTTTTCACTGCCAGGCTGGGAACCCGAGCGCGTGCAGGAGCTTGGGCGCATAATGGACAAGTACAAAGGCATGACGCCGGACGATCTTAGGCAGAACCTCAGGTATTTCTTTCAAAAAATCATTCCCGTATGCGAGGAGCTGGGGCTGCGCATGGCCATGCACCCGGACGATCCCGCCTGGCCCATATTCGGCCTGCCGCGCATCGCCCATTCGCAGGAGGATTTCGACAAGATAGTTGCACTCTGCGACAGCCCCGCAAACAGCATTTGCCTTTGCACTGGCAGCCTCGGCTCCGTAAGGGAGAACGACGTCCCCGCGATGATACGGCATTTCGGCAAAATGAACCGCATAGGCTGCGTGCATCTGAGGAACATAAAGTTCATGGGCGAAAGGACGTTCCGCGAGAGCAGCCACCTGAGCGCCGATGGCGACCTCGACATGTACGAGATAGTCAGGGCGGTCTACGACACCTGCCCCGACACCTACATGCGCCCCGACCACGGTCGCATGATCTGGGGCGAAACCGGCCGACCCGGCTACGGCCTGTACGACCGCGCGCTGGGCATAGCATACATAAACGGTCTGTGGGAGGCAATAGACAAGGAACGCCGCCGCGAACGCTGAAAATCAAAAAATGCGCTTGCGCTTTAATAGCAATACGTCTTTATACGCCAAACGGGCGGCATTTCGCCGCCCGTTTGATTGATTTTGAATTTTTTAGCCCTCTATGGCTATGTAGCGCTTCTCTTCCTTGGGGAGCTGGGGCTGGGGCTTGGGAAGGCATACCTTAAGC
>JAFPYA010000105.1 GCA_017412445.1 Clostridia bacterium | reverse complement strand
GCTCGACGAGCCCGAGCTTGAGGACCCCGAGCTTGAGGAACCCGAGCTCGACGAGCCCGAGCTTGAGGAACTGGAGCCCGACACGTTTTTGGACCTGCCCGGCCAGTAATACTCCGTGGGCGCGAGGCTCTCAGTGGGCAGGGTGCCGGAAACGTACTCGAGGTACTCCTTCCGCACAAAGCCGCACAGCCCGTCAGGACCTACACAGTAGGCGTAGGTCTTATCGACGTTCCAGTCCACTATCTTGAGTACAGTGCCGTTGTAGTAACCGCCGACGCCTACCGGATCGGTGCTAGAGGACGGCGAAGGATACATGTATAACAGATAATTGCCGTTAGTCTTGTTGGGGCTGTTGACCTTGTAGCTGGCGAGGCTCGAATCGTTGTAGTCGTACTGCCTCAGCAGGCAGCTCTTGTTTACATAGCCCTCGGTGCCGTCGGGGCCGATTGCGAAGCAGCAGACAGAGTTATCGACGTACCACCTTGTAACCCTGAGCAGCTCGCCTCTTTTGTAGGTGGCTATGGGCGTACCTGAGGAATTCGGCTCCTTGTACATATACAGCCCGTTCGTGGAGATCAACGTCCATATCCTGTAGAGCGGATAGGATGTGTCGGAGTACGAGGTCGCAAACGCCGGAACGAGGGTCGTTACCAGCAACAGCGCGCACACCAGAAAGGCAATTACCCTTTTCATCAAAAGTCCCTCCCGATCAAACGAAAATGTGGTCTTTAGCCAATTCGGTTTTTTGACGCGGTACAATCGGTTTTTGTTCCGAATAAAATCAAATATTTTTCAGGTTTGCGCCTGCTCGGCTGCAGCGCCGTCTTTTTGTGCCGCCTGTATAATTTTGAGCGTTTGGGGATTGCATATTGAAAACAAATGTGTTACAATATGTTATATTTATTTACGGAGTGATTGCACGTATGGGGTTTTTTAAGCGAATATTCGGCAGGAAAAAGAAAAACGAAATTCATCTGACGCCCGAGGAGGCCTATGCCCCGCCCAAATTCGAGCCCTCCGAAGCGCCCGTGACGGTTGAGCCCGATAAGACCGAGGCGCCCAAGGAAGCCGAGCAGCCCAAGCTTGAGCCGCTCAGCCCGGACGCAAGACAAAGCGCAAAGCTCATTGCATACGGTCACGTAAGCAAAATCGACGAGGCCGAGCTGGCAGTGAGAGCCGCCCTGAGAAACCGCTGTGTCTCCCTTGAGGAGGCCGAAGGCGCGTTCAGGGTGACCATACAGGGCGGCAGTGTGCTCTCTGTAACGCGCGCGCTGCTTCCCGGCGTGTCGAGCCTGCCCGTGGAGCTGGCAGAGGCGCTTAAGGCCGCGCCTTCTCACGCCGTAAAGGCGGTAGAAAGGCTCAATCAGCGCATAGAGGTCACGCCGGAGCTTGCGGGCGAGGATTTTGAAAACGAGTATAACGCCTTCATCGCCGGGCTGTGTCAGGATCTCAAGTGCTGTCGCCTGCAGGCAGACGGCAGTCTCGTGCGCACGGACGGCAAGCTTCTGCTCGACACCTTCGGCAACTGCGAGGTGGAAGCTGAAAGCGAGCCGCAAGACGAAAAAACCGAAATAGAAGAGATACTCGGCGAGCCTGAAGGCGAAGCAGAAGCTCCGCCCATCAAGGCGGATGCCTCCGATGCGGATGCGCCCGCAAGCGATGAAGGCGGCGCGCAGGCGGAGGATGAGCCTAAGCTCAGCGAGAGCGAGCTTCGCGCCAAACGCAGCTGCGAGCTGATTCGCGCTCACGGCATACTTCTCGACTGCGACCGCGCCGTCAATCCCGATGAAAGCAAGGTCTATCCCCGCAGCGTAAAGGAAACCTGCGAGCGCGCGTCGGCTCTCATGGCCACCTCCCTCGTCGCCAGAGCCTACACCGCCCGCCAGACGAGCTCCCCCGCCGCGTGGAGCGCTTCGCTTCTGAGCCGTTACGACCGTCTGTACGGTATAAAGCTCACCTTGACCGCAAAGGAAAACGCGTATCTGCGCGATCCCGGCACAGGCAGGCACACCGCCAACGTATTGAAGGCCGAGGCCTGCGCCACGCTCATGTGGGCGCTGGGTCTGTTCGAGCTGGATTGGCCGGACAAGCAGGTCGACATCGCCGCGCTAAGCGAGCTGTTCAAAACCAACGACATAAACTCCCTTGGCTCCTCCGCCGTACCCCGTACAAAGGCCGAGCTTCTGGACATGTACGACCTGACCACGCGCCTGCACGCCCTGTGCGTAAGAGCCGGGGCAAAGGAGCTAAAGGACACAGGCCTCGACCCCGACGTCATATACGAGCGCCATTACGCGCTGAACTGGCTGTTGAACATAGGCGAGTTCAGCTCCTGGGACAGCATAATCCCGACCACGTAAAAGCCCCGGCAGCAAACGCAACGTCCGCAGTACACATAAGCGCGGGCGTTGCTTTTTGCCCGGTTCACGCTCCGTGCCTGATTTCGGGGTCTTGAATGCCGCTTGCGCGCCTTGACAGATGCGAGCAACTTGCGGTAGAATAATTCATTGGACAAGCGGTATCCGTATAAAACCATAAGAATACAGGAGTAGGTAATTTGAAAAACGCTGACTTTGCGCCCGCCGCTATACAAGTGCGCGGCGGGCGGGTGCATAATCTTAAGAACATAGATGTGGATGTGCCGCTCGGAAAGGTCGTTGGAATCGCCGGGGTTTCAGGCTCGGGCAAGTCCTCGCTGGCGCTGGGAATACTGTACGCGGAGGGCTCGAGGCGCTATCTCGAGTCGCTTTCAACGTACACGAGAAGGCGCATGACGCAAGCGGAAAGGGCGCAGGTCGATGAGGTGCTGTACGTTCCTGCGGCGCTGGCGCTCAGGCAGCGTCCCGGCGTTCCCGGCATACGCAGCACCTTCGGCACGGGCACGGAGCTTTTGAACGTGCTCAGGCTCATGTTTTCGAGACTTGCCAGCCATCGCTGTCCAAACGGACACTACGCGGCGCCGTCAATGAACGTCGCGGCGGGAATGAAGCTCGTATGTCCCGTGTGCGGCGAGAGCTTTTATGCCCCGGGCGCCGAGGAGCTCGCCTTCAACAGTCAGGGGGCGTGCCGCCTTTGCGACGGCACCGGAATCGTGCGCACGGTGGATGAAGCCGCCCTCGTGCCGGACGAAAGCCTAACTATCGACGAAGGTGCGGTTGCCCCGTGGCAGACGCTTATGTGGTCGCTAATGAAGGACGTGGCGCGCAGCCTGGGCGTTCGCACTGACGTACCCTTCAGGGAGCTTAGCGAAAAAGAGCGCGACATCGTGTTTCACGGTCCCGCCGAAAAGCAGCACATACTTTATCAGTCAAAAAACGGCGGCCCCGCGACCGATCTGGATTTTACATATTACAACGCGGTTTACACAGTCGAAAACGCCCTGTCCAAGGTAAAGGACGAAAAGGGCATGAAGCGCGTAGAGAGGTTTCTTAAGCAATGCACTTGCCCGGAATGCGGCGGCTCAAGGCTGTCCGCCGCCGCCCGCGCGCCAAAGCTCAGGGGCATATCTCTGGATGAGGCCTGCCGCATGACGCTTGCGGATCTGACAAAGTGGGTGTCCGGCGTTCCCGCCTCCCTGCCCCCGGAAATGCAGAAAATGGCCGAAAACATATGCGAGTCCTTTCATGACGCGGCCAGGCGCCTTATGAATCTGGGGCTGAGTTATCTCACGCTCGATCGCGCCGCATCCACGCTTTCCACCGGAGAGAGACAGCGCATGCAGCTTGCCCGAGCCGTGCGCAACCGCACTACCGGCGTACTCTACGTGCTGGACGAGCCGTCAATCGGCCTGCACCCCTCGAATCTGCTTGGGCTGAAGGGCGTCATAGACGACCTGCATTCCGACGGCAACACCGTAGTGCTTGTGGATCACGATACGCAGATACTCAGGGAGGCCGACTGGCTGATAGAATTGGGGCCTGACGCCGGAGCGGGCGGCGGCCGCATAATCGCAGAGGGCCGCATCGAGGACGTGATAAGCAATCCCGCCTCAAGAATCGCGGGCTTTCTATCGGGCGCCTCGCGCATAGATGTCGGCAGGCACGTATCCGCTGAAAGCATGTTCGATATGGGCGTTATCCATATGTCCACCTCGTCAATTCACACCGTAAAGCCGCTGGAGGTGGAACTTCCGAAGAGTCGCATGATCGCCATCACGGGCGTCTCGGGCTCGGGAAAGACCACTATGATACTTGAAAGCCTCGTGCCCGCGCTGGAAGCGAAAATTAAGGGTGCAAAGCTCCCCGGGCACGTAAAAGCGATATCGGCGGAAGGCATCAATCAGGTTAAGCTCATAGACGCAACGCCAATCGGAATAAACGTAAGGTCGACGGTGGCGACGTATGCGGACGTTCACGATGAAATGCGAAAGGAATGGGCAAGGCTGCCCGCGGCAAGAGAAAGGGGCTTGAAGGCCGGAGACTTTTCCTACAACACAGGCAGTCTCAGGTGCCCGGTGTGCGACGGAACGGGCACGATAAGTCTGGACGTGCAATTCCTGCCCGACGTGGAGATACCCTGCCCCGAATGCCACGGCTCGCGCTACTCAAAGGAAGCCTCGTCGATACGCCGCGTCCCCGGCAAAGCCGGAAAGGATTATTCTCTGCCCGAAATGATGGATCTGAGCGTGGACGAGGCGCTTGAAGCCTGCGCCGATTTGCCTCAGATTTCACGCAAGCTTAAGGTATTGCACGACCTCGGCCTGGGTTATCTCACTCTCGGCGAGGAAACGCCCGGCCTTTCGGGCGGCGAGGCTCAGCGGCTCAAGCTGGCCGGTGAAATGGGAAAGGGACAGTCCGATACTGTGTTTGTGTTTGACGAGCCGACCATCGGCCTGCATCCCTTGGACGTGAAAACGCTGCTCAGGGTATTTCAAAGCCTGATAGACAGCGGCGCAACCGTAATCGTGATTGAGCACGACCTCGACGTGATAAGAAACGCCGATTACGTCATCGATATGGGTCCCGGCGGCGGAGCGCAGGGCGGTACAATAGTGGCCTGCGGTAGGCCCGAGCAGATTTCAAAATGCCCCGAAAGCCTGACCGGCAGATACCTGTAATGACAGAAAAATGCGGATTGGAAAGGATGTCTGTTGCCATGAAAAGATTATTGACCCTTATTTTGTGCCTGACACTGGTTTGCGCCTGCGGTACCACCCTTGGGGAGATGAGCGGAGGCGTGCAAGCGTTTGAGAGCGGCTCTGACATGCTTGTAATGTGCTTTTCCGCGACTGACAACACCTGGGACGTCGCCGTGAAGATAGCCGCGCTGACGGGCGCTGATATATTTCGTATAGAGCCGGAGGTGCCCTACACCTCGGACGACCTCAACTGGCGCTCCTCCGACAGCCGCGCAAACAAAGAGCAGGAGAACGACTCCTGCCGTCCCGCCATCGCCGGCCTGCCCGAAGGGCTTGACGGCTATAAAACCGTGTTCATAGGCTTTCCCATCTGGTGGGGCACTGTGCCGCAGATAATCAAAACCCTGATAGAGACCTGCGACTGGCAGGATAAAACCGTCGTGCCTTTCTGCACCTCGGGCTCCTCGGGCATCTCAGACGCCATACAGGATTTGAAGGCCATGGACTGCGGCGCCCAAATATGTGAAGCGGGGCGGCGTTTTCCCGCAGGCGCAGACGAAGACGAGGTGCGCCGGTGGCTCAAGGAAATAGGATATCTCAAGGAGGAAGCGGGAATGAACCGTATGATAATCACAATAGGAGACAGCGAGCTCACTGTGCGGCTCGCCGAAAATGAGTCCGCGGAGGCCTTGAAGGACTGGCTCGCCTCCGGGCCCAAAACCATATCCGCCTCGAACTATGGCGGCTTTGAGAAGGTCTGTCCTCTGGGCGTGCGCCTGCCGAGCCACGACGAGCACACGACCACGCAGCCCGGCGACGTGATGCTGTACGCCAGCAATCAGATAGTTATCTTCCACGGAAACAATTCCTGGGCGTATACGCGCCTTGGCTGGATAGAGGGCAAGACCAATGAGGAGCTGCGCGCGATACTCAGCGGCCCCGAAACCGAGATAACGCTGCGGCTCGAATAAGCGGTATTCCGCGTTTTGCAAGCGTGCTGATATCTTCAAAAATGCTAAATGAAAAACGGCTCACGGCTTCCCCGAAGGAAGCGTGAGCCGCTTTGTTTGGCTTATATGTGTTTCTTTGCCTCTTCGAGGGCCGTGAGCAGCCTGTCGCACCAGGCGTCAAATTCCGGGTCCTCTGTCTGGCATTCGGGATGAGAGAGCATGTAGTCCAAAACTCTGCGCGCGCCCTCGTGGAAGGGGACGGTTGTGGTCATCGCAGGCGCGAGCCGTTTGATCTTGCTGTTGTCAAACACGACCGAGACGGCCTTGTCGCCTATAAGGCTGCCTTCAAAATAGAAGCCGTATTTGTCGCCCACCGCTGCCAAAAACTCGGACGAGACGTGTACGGCGTTCAGTTTCACGCCCAGCGCGTCCGCTATGGTTTCATAAATCTGGTTCCACGTGAGCACCTCGTCGCCGGTTATGTGGAAGGGCTCGCCTATTGCGTGCCGGTTGCCCATTAAGGCCGTATAGCCCACGGCGAAATCGCTGTTAAAGGTCAGGTGCCAAAGGCTGGTGCCGTCGCCCTGAATGATCACGGGCTTGCCCTCCATCATGCGCTTTATCACCTGCCACGGGCCCTTTGGCCCCATCACGCCTACCGGCATAGAGCGCTCGTCATACGTGTGGCTGGGGCGCACTATGGTCACAGGAAAGCCCTCTTCCCTGTATTTTTTCATCAGGAATTCCTCGCAGGCGATTTTGTTGCGGGAATAGCCCCAATACGGATTGGCCATGGTGGTTCCCTCGGTGATTATGTATCCTGCAGCGGGCTTGTGGTACGCCGACGCGGAGCTGATGTATATATACTGGCGTGTGCGCCCCTTGAACAGGCGATAGTCCCGCTCCACCTGACTTACATTAAAGCCTATGAACTCGCCCACCACGTCGAAGGTCATGTCGCCGAGCTTTTCAAGCACACCGGCCTCGTCGTTTATGTCCGCAACAATCAAATGCGCCTTGGCGGGCACTGCCTCGGGGCGATTGCCGCGGTTCAGCAGCCATACCTCCCAGCCCATTTCGTCTACCAAACGCCTCGTGATGGCGGCGCTAATCGTGCCTGTGCCGCCGATGAACAGTGCCTTCATTATTAATTGCTCCTTTCGCGGGTCGTTGTTTGCAAGTTTGCAGGCTTGCCTTTGATGAGGCGAATTATACACGATAGGCCACGGCATGTCAATACGCGTTTCAGGCACAGCCGCAGGCGGCATATTTCGCGATTGAATCGGAAGGCACCTCTGGCCGGGATTGAAGCAGTGTATTGCTAAAAAAATGTTACCGATCGAGCGAAACGCGGTGGAAAAAACGCGGCTTTTGTGATATTGTAGTATAGGCAGCGATAAAAACGGCAGATAAGCAACCGCTTATTTGAGCGGCACAGGTCATTTTGCAATACAGCTTTAGCGAAATGTGGTTTTATATGAGGCTTGGCGGAACGATAGTCGGACCCTGGAACAGCATCGATCAATGGGAGGAAATGCTCATCGCCTCGCGCTTTAAGGCGATACCCGCCCCGTTTAACTGCTTTACGCCTCGAGATGAGGCGGACGCGTACTGCGAAGCCGCCGCAAGGCACGGCGTATACATAGCCGAGGTGGGCGTTTGGAAAAACCTTATGGATC
>JAFPYA010000104.1 GCA_017412445.1 Clostridia bacterium | reverse complement strand
CTCAAGGCCAAAGTACTCGTCCAGAGAACGCTTATTGATGGTGATATTGCCTTCACCGGGTATCAGACGAACGCGGGCGATCGCCTTTTTTCTTCTGCCGACTGCATTAAAGCTGACTTCTGACATTTTATTCGTCCTCCTCCCCTATTACTTCATATCGAAAACTTCGGGCTGCTGGGCGGCGTGCGGATGCTCGCTGCCTGCGTAGACCTTAAGCTTCTTTAACATCTTGCGGCCAAGGGGGCCTTTGGGAAGCATGCCGGCGACGGCCTTCTTGAGCGCGAAAGTGCTCTTCTTGCTCAGAAGCTCGCGGTACTTGGTTTCCTTGAGTCCGCCCGGATAGCTGCTGTGATGATAATAGATCTTATTATCAAGCTTCTTGCCGGTCATGGCTATTTTATCGGTGTTGATGACGATGATGTAATCGCCGGTATCAACATGAGGAGTGAAGGTGGGCTTATGCTTGCCGCGCAGCATCAGGGCAACCTGGCTGGCCAAACGACCGAGCACCACACCATCTGCGTCGATCACATACCATTTGCGTTCGACATTGGCGGGTTTTGCCATGTAAGTATTCATTGAGATTCCTCCAAATAATATCAATACTGATGTCTCCGGCATGAGGTCAGCATGCCCGACAATTCATCAAACGCCCGGGGCCATGAGCGGATTGACACGAATATTATTATATCTCAAGAGGTATACATTTGTCAACTCGGTTTCAAAATTTAACCTCGAAATCCAACGTATTTTGGCAAATGCTTGACAAAAAGCGTTTTGAGGCACTATAATTTTTACGAGTTGAACGGAGGCAGTACATGAGCTTTACCCGCACATACATTGACATAAACGGCTTTCATATATATTGGTACGGCGTACTGATAGGCATAGGCGTGATTCTGGCGGTATTTTGCGCAATGAAGCGCGAAAAGCGGCTTGGCCTGCCTGAGGATACGTCACTCACCATCGCAGTGACAAGCGTGCCTGCGGGCATAATCGGCGCAAGGCTGTATTACGTCCTTTTGCATTTGGACTATTACAGAAGCTTCAGGAACGTACTTGCGATAAGAGACGGCGGCCTTGCAATATATGGCGGGCTGATACTGGGCGCACTTACTGCCCTCTTGGTTGCTAAAAAGCGCAATGTGAGTTATGTTCGCATCGCGGACGTGGCCTTGCCCTGCGTGGCGCTTGCGCAGTCACTCGGGCGCTGGGGCAACTTTCTGAATCATGAGGCCTTCGGCGTTGAAATCAAGGCGCCTGTGCTTCAATTCTTCCCTGTCGCAGTTAAAATCGCGGATCAATGGCACGCGGCGACCTTTTTCTATGAGTCACTCTGGTGCTTTATTATTTTTCTGGTCATTTGTGTTCTGCCATGCCGCAAATGGTTTGACTTTAAAGGCGAAGGCCTGCTCGGGTACCTGACGCTTTATTCGTTTGAGCGCTGCGCGGTCGAGGGTCTGCGCACCGACAGCCTTTACATAGGCAGCGCGAGAGCAAGCCAGCTGCTCAGCGCCCTGATACTTTGCTTATGCTGCGCATATCTGCTAAAGAGGCTAAGCGCAAAGCCCGTGCTGTGGGCGGTGTTCGGCTTAAGCGCGCTCAATCTGCTTTTGAGCGCATCTGCGCTTTACGACGGAATGCTTGTATATCTCTCCTTGCCCATAGTGTTTGCGCTGTGCGTGCTGGCGTGGTTCAGGACGAAAAGGACTTGGACGAAAGAAGAAGACAGCGCGGATGAGCCTTGAGCCCCCGCGCTGTTTTTTTTCTTATCGTATAATCAGCAGAAAAAGCCCCTTCTGCCGCAGCATATGTTCAAAAACAGGCACCAAAGCGCCGTTGTCCAGCCGCTGTCCGGCATATTGACGCGGCTGCTGTAGTTGTTGTTTGCGCCGCGCGCGTATTCGAGCCTTTGTCTCAAATCAGCGTATTCCTGATTGTCAGGCTCCATATTCGAAGCCCTGCGCGCGTATTCCACAGCGTTTATGTGGTTACCCAGACCTTCGTTTGCCATAGCGCTGAGGTAATACCAATAGGCATCCCTTTCGGTGATGGTGTTAAGCACGTTTATGGCTTCGCGATAGTGACGGCTGTTTATATAGTTTCTGGCCGCCCTCTGCTGGCTGGTTTCGCCGCCGCTCTGCCGTGATGACGCCCTGCCGGTAAAGCCGTACGGATTGCCCCAGAAGCCCTGATTTGGGTCGGCATAGCCCCTGCGGTACGCCCCGCCGTAGCTCTGGCCGTATGAGCTGCCGTAGGCCTGCTGTCCCGCGTAGCCGCTTCTCGCGCCGTAGCCCGTGCCGCCGGCACCGTATGAGCCCGCTTCATAACGGCCGTTCACTATAATATCGTAGGCCTCGTTTATCTCCTTCATTTTCTGCTCGGCCTCTTTGGAGTCCGGGTTGAGATCAGGGTGATACTTCTTTGCAAGCTTCCTGTAGGCGGCCTTGACTTCATCGGCGCTTGCGCCGGGGGTCAAGCCCAGCACGGTATATGGATCCCGTGTCATTTAGTTCCCTCCGGTACGGCAGATTTGCGTTTGAGGCAGTATTTTGTCCATACGCCGGAATAGATCACGTTTCGGATTATGCCTATGTCCTGCACCAGCGGCATGGCTTCTATGGCGTCGGCGCAAAGCGACATTTCACACTTGAGCATTTCAAATACCCTTTCCTCGTAGTCGCTCTGCCCCTGTATGGCGGCAAGGGCGTTGAACGAGCCCGTGCGCTTGTCCTTGGCCGCATCACGCCATGCGTCCAGAATGTATATAAAGCGGCCCAGTGAATCCCCCACCCTGTAAAGGGCGGGCGCCCACTTGTCGTTTTTGTATACGAATATCTCGCCGAGCATGCGGCCGAAGTAGCCCGCAAGCTCGTCAGTATCGGTGGAGTGCGCCTTTTCCATTTCGCTCAGGTTTTTAAGCTCTTTTTCGATAACGCCCGCGTCCTCCGGGCGGCGCGCGGCACACTGTGCGTAGGCCTTTCTGAGCATATCCGCGCCCAGCTTTTTAAGCTTTTTGCCTTCGTCCTGCCAGTCGTCGAGCATATTGTGGTAGGCCAGCAGCAGGTTTATGTCTGCGGCATATTTCGTGATTTCGCTCTGCGTGCAGGGGTGCTTGATGACCGGATGAGGGCTGCAGTAGATGCTGCTGCCGTCCTCCTCGGGTTCATACAGAGAGCTCAGCACGAGCGCAAGGAACGTGCAGTCGTTGCTCAAAACTATGCGACCCTTCGGGCCGCACAGGTCTTTAAGCCCCTCGCACACGCCGCAGTACAGTCTTAAAAAGCGCGCGCGCTGTTCCTTTGTAAGCTCCTTGTCGTTTACATTTACGTATCCGAACATAGTGTCAGGCCTTTTTGTTGAAATTTGCGCCGCAATGGCCGCAGGTGACGTTCTTTTCGCCTATGTTTCTGGGTAGCTTGAGCCAGCTTTTGCACTGAGGGCAGCGGTAATACAGATAGATTTTGCGATTTTTAAATCTGACATAAGCCTGCTTTACCTTGGTTATTATGCCGCCGAAGCGCTTAAGAAACCACTGATTTTCTCTTTCCCTGGCGGGGATGTTGCGGCTGAAGCCTCTGAAAATGCCGTAGCCCCACGCCGCCACAGACAAAAGGCTGAACACGAACGAACCGAATATGACCGACAGCAGCCAAAATACGAGACCCACAGCGAACAGTGCGATGCACAGCTGATCCTGTCCGCGTCTGCCTGCCATGAATCTTATAAGGCTCTGTTGAAATCTGCCCATTATTGACACCTCACTAAAATTGTTTAGCAAACACACATAGTTACGCACATAGTATTATACCACATTCCGAACGGAAATGGTCGGTGAAATTGTGATTTTCGCGTGATGTTTATTTGATATTTGCAATAATTGAGTTGATTGTTTAACCTTGGAAGCTCGACTAAGTTCAATTAACCAAAAGAGGAAGGCGTGCAAGCCTTCCTCTTTAAGCATATCCGGTTTACTTGATGCGCAGCGTCAATATTTCGTAAGGCTTAAACTCGTATTCAAATGTGCAGCCGTCAAATTTGGCCGGAGCGATGTCGTCCTCCATCAGGCTCGTAAACAGCGCTTCCACAGGTGCCTTGCCCAGCGTGAGCTTAGCCTTGGTTCTGGCGCCGTAGCACTCGTACATGCGGATTATGGTGCCTTCGCCGTGGAGCGCCTGCTTTACGGTTTCGAGCATCACGTTCGGAACGTCGATTTCGGCAAAAGGCGCATCGGGCTGCCTGTCGCCTTTTGCGGGCATCTGGGCTTCGAGCGGTATGTTGAACTCGTATGCCTTCTCGGGCACCGCCGCCCATCTCCAATCCCCCGCGTGAGGCATGAGGCTGTAGCTGAATACGTGCCTGCCTATGTCAGCGGTAGGATCGGGCTCCGTGGCGGACTTGATCAGTGTCAGCGCCATGGAGTTTTCGTCCACGGAGTAGCCATACTTACAATCGTTCATCAGCGCCGCGCCATAGGCCGCTTCGCTTACGTCCGCCCACTTGTGCGCGCAGACCTCGAAGCGGGCGACATCCCAGGAGGTATTTTTGTGGGTAGCGCGGGTAACGTTGCCGTACTGTATGTCGAACTGACCCTGATTGTAGAATATGTCCAGCGGGAAATGCGCCTTGAGCAGCCCATGAGGCTCCTGCCAATCGGCTTCGGTGTCGAAATCCACGCGCTTTATGTCCTTGTATACCTTGATCAGCTGGCATATCGTGGAATCGCCCGTCTTATACTCTACACGCAGCGCGCCAAGCACGGGACCCACGGATACGACCTCCACCTTGACGGGCTCCTTTACCTCCCAGTAATGCTCGTCATAATAGATGTTTATATCCCACGCGTCAAAGTTATGCGGGCGATTCTCGTAGTAAATCAGCGTGTTGAGCGCCTTGCCTTCCTTGGCCAGCTCGCGCTTTTCAGCTTTGTCGAAGAGACTCACGATGCGCTTGTTTTCATCGAATTTGCCGGTGAAGAACGGAGTCTCAAAGCCGTTTTCGTCTAAACTGACGCCGGGCGCGGCGGGTATGCCGCACTCGAACCACACGCTCTTTTCGCCCATGGCGGGGATGCCGGTCACGTAAGAAACGTATCTCTCCCCAACCTTTTGCGCCGGGAAGACGTTGCCCTCGGCATCCCTTAGCGCCGTTACGCCCTCAGGTGCGTCAAACCATACGATGTCGTCGCGGGTATGGCTGAGCGTGTTGGCGATTACCAAATCGCCTTTAAGGCCCTTTGTAAGCGCGTCCATGGCCTGTTTTTTGAGTATAGCTACGCGCCTGAACAGGTCGGCATAGGTCTTGTCGCTGTCCTCGTACACCTTGTGTATGGAGCTGCCGGGCAGTATGTCGTGGAACTGCAGGGTCAGCGCGTCGCGCCAAATGAGCCTGAGCTCGTCCTGCGGCCAGGGAATTCCGGCCCTGGTGAGCCAGTACTCGACATCGCGCAGCGCGATTTCAAGCTTGCGGTTGTTGCGTTTGTTTTTTCCCTGAGAGGTGTACGTGCCCCTGTGATATTCGAGGTAGAGCTCGCCGCTCCATTTGGGCAGGCGCTTGTTGCCGCTGACGCGCTTTTCAAGCTGCTCGAAGAAGTCTCTTGGCAGCGTCTGCCTGACTGCGGGCACGCCCGCCACGGGGCCTACCATGCGGCGCGCGTTCTCTATCATCCATTCGGTGCTGCCTCCGCCTCCGTCACCAAAGCCGTAGCTTACGAGGAAATGGTTGTCAACGCCCTTTTGCTGGAAGCGCTGCCAGCCG
>JAFPYA010000103.1 GCA_017412445.1 Clostridia bacterium | reverse complement strand
TCAGTCTGTAGCAGCTATCAAACGCAGAATCGCCGATGCTCGTGACGCTGCCCGGGATGGTGACGTCGGTCAGTCTGTTGCAGCCACGAAAAGCCCTATCGCCGATGCTCGTGACGCTAAGACCGTCCAGCTCCGATGGTATCTCAAGCGTATCGTCATAGCCGGAATACAATGTGATTTCCGCTTTGCCATCTGCAAGGATGATGTAGGAATAATCACCGCTTTGGTGTATTTCCTTTTCTTCTGTTTCTGCAAACGCGGCCAGACCGAGGAGCAACAGAAACGCAAACAGGCATACAAGCAGCTTTTTCATAATAAACTCTCCAACGTTAGGTTTTGGAAGCAATGCTTTTAAGAAACACAGGCAAGTATCAGCATTCAAACGCACAGGCGTACTTTTCCCTTATCCGTTCAGCCAATCGTAGGTATCCGGATAGATATACTTGATCCCGTTGTCCTTGCAGTACTGTACAGCGTAGGAGTCGTGTTCCACGGTGACGGTGAGCGAATCGGGGCAGTGGTAAAACGCATTTTCTCCAATGTTTGTTACGCTGTCTGGGATGGTGATTTCGGTCAAGCTGAGGCAATCATAAAACACAAAAGCGCCGATGGCCGTTATGTTGTCCGGGATGGTGACTTCGGTCAGACTGCGACAAAATGAAAAGGCGCCTTCGTAGATGCTCGTTACGCTGTCCGGGATGGTGACTTTGGTCAGACTGCTACAGTAATCAAACGCATAATTACTGATTATCTGTACTCCCTGCGGAATGGCGTATTCTTTGGCTTTGAGCCCACACGGATAACAAATCAGCCGCATATCGGGCTTGCTGAACAGCACTCCGTCTATCGTTACGAGGTACGGGTGTTCGATTGATACATAGATCTCTTTAAGGTTTGTACAGACGGCAAACGGATTGTTGTCGCCTATGCTTGTAATGTTGTCCGGGATGGCGACGGCTCTAAGACTGGTGCAGCGAAAAAACGCAAAATCGCCAATGCTTGTGATGCTGTCGGGGATGGTGACGGCGGTCAAGCTGCTGCACCAAGAAAACGCAATATCGCCGATGCTCGTGACCGTAAGGCCATCCAGCTCCGACGGGATTTCGAGCACATCATCGGAGCCGGAATATTCCGTTATCTCAGCCGTGCCGTCCTCAAGGACGACGTAGGAATAATCTCCGCTCAGATGTTCTTCTGCCTCTTCCTCTTCCGCCAGAGCGGGCAGGCAGAGCAGTAGAAGAAACGCAAGCAGGCATGCGAGCAGTTTTTTCATTGTGAACCCTCCAACTTTAGAATTTGGGAGCAATGCTTTTTTGAAGAGCATGCTGAATTTACACCAAAGCGGCCTTACGCGCATCAAACGCGTTAAGCCGCTTTCTGATTGTTTAATCGACTAAGCCCGCCACGTTTTCGGCGCGATAGCTCAATTCTTCGCGCAGCTTTTGCTTTTCGGGGAGGCTCGAGCACAGGGCGGTGAGATGGCCCTCTATGCGCGCGTCGTTCACGCAGGCGGGGATGAGCGCGGTCTGGAAGGGCCTGAGCGTTACTTCGCCGCCGCCCCAGACGATTTTGCACTCGTCAAGCGGCGTAACAAACGCCATGTATTTGAAATCGAGCGGCATGGAGCCCGCGACGTTCAGGCGCATGAGCGCAAAGTTGTCGTCGCAGATGTAGTGCGTGATGCTGCCGCCGTGGGTGAGCACGGTCGCGCCGGCCACCTTGTCAAGGTTCAGCTCGGGGCGGGTGACGTCCAGCGCCTTCTGGGTGTGCAGCTGGCGGGGCTTGCCGTCCTTGCCCACGCGTCCCCAGTCCCAGAAGCGGTAGGTGGCGTCCGAGGACTGCTGTATCTCGTACACCATCACGCCGCCGCCCAGCGCGTGCACGCAGCCGTGGGGGATGTAGTACACCTCACCGGGGCGGGGGTAGACCCAGCGCAGATTGTCCTCTATTTCGCCGTCCTCGACTATCTGCTTAAGCGACTTTTCGGAGGGCTTCAGGCCGTAGGCGATGCGGCTGCCCGGCTCTGCGGCCAGTATCATCCACGCCTCGGTCTTGCCCAGCTTGCCGTCGTTTTTGATGGCGTATTCGTCGCCGGGATGTACCTGCACCGAGAGCGTGTCCTTCGCGTCCAGAAGCTTGAGCAGAAGCGGAAAGGGCGCCTTATCCGTGCCGGTCACGGCCTCGTAGTCGTCCCTGAGCGCGTCGGCCAGCGTCATGCCCGCGTATTCGCCGTTTATTATAATGCTCTCAAGATTGTCAAGCGCGCTCACCTCGAGGCTTTCGCCCACCCTGTCCTCGGGCGCGTCCTTGCCGAACAAGAGCCTCAGATTGTCGCCGCCCCACGGCGTCATCTCACCAAAGCGATAGCGCGGTTCCATTACAAACACATCCATAGTTGCACCTCCGACGATGATTCTCACTTATACAGTATAGCACCTTTCGGGCAAAAATGCCACAGCTTTTTTAATG
>JAFPYA010000102.1 GCA_017412445.1 Clostridia bacterium | reverse complement strand
GCGCGGGCTTCGCGGCTTCGATAAACAGCTAATAAACAATCGAAACGAAGAAAAGATCAGAGGCCTTCGCCCGGAAGGCCTCTGATTGATTTTTGAACAAACCAATAATTTTCAGACAGATTTATATGCCGCCGGCACGTTCTCACGGGCTTTCCCGTAGTATCCGCCCATCGCCACCAGCATTAATATCGATGATACGTTTGAAAATGGAGAGGCCACGATGGTGATGAAGAATTCCATCTCGCTATAGGAGGCAAGCTGGAATTGGTCGTAGCGACTCAGGATCATCGTATACAGAAAGCTACCGATCTGGAATGCGGCAGAAATAACGCATTTGACCACGATCAAGGCGATCACCAGCTTTTTGGAGGCGGAAGCGTAGCGGTTTTTGCAAACGAACACAAAGAACAGGACAGCCAGAGAAAACGCCAGAAATCCTGATACCAGAAGGTTGACAGGAACAGTGAAGGCCTCGATTATTTCACGGGGACCATCGTACAGCCAGCTCTTTAACTGGCGTTGAAAGAGAATCGCGACGGTCATCCATAAAAAAGCGATCGCCTCAAGGATCATGGCGGTCAATTGCAGTCTTTTAATCATTCGGTAGCTCATATAAACCTCCATATTTATTATCGCAGCGTTCTGAGCGCCTTGCACGCGCGGACCTTATACCAGCGGCGAGGCCTCGGCGGGAAGCCGTTTATGCTTTCTTCTATTTCTGGAACCGTATGACCGTATGAATTTATTATACCGTATTTTATGTGGTTTGTCTACATCTGAGGGTTCAAACCATGAATTCTCTGACTTTGACGGTATAACTTAACGCTCGGAATGAATTTTTGATTCATTCCGAGCGCCTGTGTTATGAATTGAAGGCCTCGTAAATCGCCTTTACCGCGCGCTCGAAGTCCTGCGTGTCCACGCCGACGATTATGTTCAGCTCGCTTGAGCCCTGGTCTATCATGCGCACGTTCACGCCCGCCTTGTGCAGGCCGCCAAAGAGCTTGGCTGCGGTGCCGGGGGAGCGCACCATGCCCACGCCGACCGTGGCGATGAGGGCGATGCCGCTCGAAATTTCGATATGGTCGGGCTGGCAGACCTCTTTGATGCGGTGGGTGATCTCGCTCTGCCTGTCCTTGATCTCGCTGTCGGCGACGACCACGGAGACCGTGTCTATGCCGGTAGGCATGTGCTCGATTGAGATGTCGAAGTCCTCAAGCACGCTGAGCACCCTGCGGCAAAAGCCCTTTTCGCTGTTGAGCATGGCTTTTTCAATCGAAATGAGCGAAAAATTCTTATGCCCCGCTATGCCGGTTATCGCGCCCTGAGAGTCCTCGAAAGGCTTTTCGAGTATCATTGTGCCGGGATGAGCGGGGTCGTTGGTGTTGCGGATGTTGGTGGGTATGCCCGCCTTGTGCACGGGGAAAATGCTCTCCTCGTGCAGCACGGTCGCGCCCATGTAGCTCAGCTCGCGAAGCTCGGCGTACGTCAGATGGCGGATCTCCCTCGGATTTTCCACCACCCTCGGGTCAGCCATGAGGAAGCCGCTCACGTCCGTCCAGTTTTCGTACAGGGACGCGCCCGCGGCTCTGGCCACCACCGCTCCGGTTATGTCGCTGCCGCCCCTCGAAAACGTGCGTATTTCGCCGTTAGGCACGCTGCCGTAAAAGCCCGGTATCACCGCGCGCTCGTGGTGCTTGAGTTCGTTCCCCAGCAGCTCGTTCGTCCATTCCTCGGCGAACACGCCCTGACGGTCAAACTTGATGTAGTTTTTGGGGTCGATGAAATCCCAGCCGAGGTAGGCGGACAGGAGCACGCCGTTTAAGTACTCGCCGCGGCTGGCTGCAAAATCGGGCGTCGCCACGCGGCGGATGTCGGCGGCGGTCTGGTCGAGCAGGCCGTCTATGTCTATGTTCAAGCCGAGGTCGAAGGCAATCTGCCTGTACCTTTCCTCAATAATTCCAAACGCCGAGGCGAAATCCTCGCCCTTCTCCACCTGCTGATAGCACCTGTACAGAAGGTCGGTGATTTTAGTGTCCTCCTTGAAGCGCTTGCCGGGCGCGGAGGGCACCGCAAAGCGCCTTTCGTCATCGCTCAGAAGTATCTGCTTTACTTTTTTGAACTGGTTGGCGTCCGCAAGTGAGGAACCGCCGAATTTTGCCACCTTAATGCCCATTTTTGTGCCTCCGGAAAAGTATAAAAATAGAACGCTTGTGCATAAGTATACCCCCTTATTGTTTAGTTTTCAACTTTAATGCGCCTTTCAATATGATTTTAACCCTGTGGGCGGCTAACTCGAATGTTGTACATGCCCCGAAATTGAATGTTCGGAAATTAACCGCAAATTTCCCGTTTTTACATTTACTATGTTCGCAAAACGCGCTATAATTACACTGTTCCATACAGGGAATAATTTTAGGGAGGATATTTTCATGAAGAAGATTTCCGCTGTTGTACTGGCACTGGTACTGTGCGTCTCCATGCTGAGCTTCGGCTTTGCCGAGGGCACCACCGTGAAGCTCGGCGTCATCCTGCTCCACGACGAAGACTCCACCTACGACCTCAACTTCCTCAACGCCGTCAATCAGGTGGCCGAGGATCTTGGCATCGAAGTAGTAGTAAGAAAGAACATCCCCGAATCCAACGCCTGCTACGAGGCCGCCTGCGAGCTGGCCGACGACGGCTGCAACGTTGTGTTCGCCGACTCCTTCGGCCATGAGAGCTTCATGCTGGCCGCCGCCAAGGAGTATCCCGAGGTGCAGTTCTGCCACGCCACCGGCACCATGGCTCACACCGAGGAGCTCGACAACTTCCACAACGCCTTCGCCGCCATCTATGAAGGCCGTTTCCTGGCCGGCGTCGCTGCCGGACTCAAGCTCAACGAGCTCAAGGAAGCGGGCAAGCTCAAGGGCGAAACTCCCCTGATGGGCTATGTTGGCGCTTTCACCTATGCTGAGGTTATCTCCGGCTACACCTCCTTCTATCTGGGCGCCAAGTCCGTTTGCCCCGATGTGACCATGAAGGTGCAGTTCACCGGTTCCTGGTACGACGAGATGGGCGAGAAGGCCGCCGCCGAAGCACTGATCAACGCCGGCTGCGATCTGATTTCCCAGCACGCCGACTCCTGGGGCGCCCCCACCGCCTGTGAAGACGCCGGCATCCCCAACGTAAGCTACAACGGCTCCACCGTAGGCCGCTGCCCCAACACCTTCATCGTTTCCAGCCGCATCGACTGGGCTCCCTATCTGACCTACGTTTGCACTCAGGTCGCCAACGGTGAACCCGTAGACACCGACTGGGTTGGCACCATCGCCACCGCCAGCGTCGTTATCACCGACATCAACGAGCAGGCCGCCGCTCCCGGCACCGCCGAGTACGTAGCGGGCGTAAAGGCTCAGCTCGAGGCCGGCACTCTCCACGTGTTCGACACCGCCACCTTCACCGTTAACGGCGAAGCTCTGACCACCTACCTGGCCGACGTGGACACCGACGCCGCCTTCACCGCCGACACCGAAGTCATCTTCACCGATGAGAACGGCAGCTTCTTCAACGAGAGCGACCCCGCTCTGCGCTCCGCTCCCTACTTCGACGTGCAGATCGATGGCATTGAGCTGCTCAACGCGAAGTTCTGATTCTAAACCATAAAATCCCTTATGCGGGGGACGGGCACCGCCTCGTCCCCCAAATGCTTTTTTATCCGCGCTTAAATACTCCCGAAAGGGACATAAATGGGAGGTTCCATGGCTGATAATCCCGCTGTCGCCCTCGAATTCAAAAACATCACCAAGACTTTCGGGCACGTGGTGGCCAACAACAACGTCACTCTGGACGTGAGAAAGGGCGAGGTGCTGAGCATACTCGGCGAAAACGGCTGCGGCAAAACCACCCTGATGAACATGGCCGCGGGCATTTATTTTCCCGATCACGGCAGCATTCTTATAGACGGACATCCCGTCACCATCCGCTCTCCCAAGGACGCCTACGAGCACAAAATAGGCATGATCCATCAGCACTTCAAGCTCGTCGACATATTCACCGCCGCCGAGAACATAGTGCTTGGCCTTAACGAGGAAGGCAAATACAACATTGCGAACGTAAACGCCCGCGTTTCGGAGATAGCCTCCAGATACGGGTTCAATATAGATCCCAAAGCGAAAATTTACGATATGTCCGTAAGCGAAAAGCAGACCGTTGAAATAATAAAGGTGCTTTATCGCGGCGCGGACATACTTATACTTGACGAGCCTACCGCCGTATTGACCCTGCAGGAGATAAAGCGCCTGTTCGAGGTGCTGCGCCACATGGCCGCCGACGGCAAGAGCGTGGTTATAATCACCCACAAGCTCAACGAGGTCATGGAGGTCAGCGACCGCGTGGCCGTGATGCGCAAGGGCGAGCACATCGCCACCGTAGACACAGATAAAACCACCATACAGCAGCTGACCGACATGATGGTGGGCTACAAGACCGATTTGAACATTCACCGCTCGGAGCCCGTGTCGCCGCGCCCCCGCATAGAGGTGAAGCACCTGAGCCTCAGGGACAAGGAAGGCAATCAGGTGCTCAGCAACGTCAGCTTCAAGGCCAACGGCGGCGAAATACTGGGCATCGCAGGCATAGCGGGCAGCGGACAAAGGGAGCTGCTCGAGACGATCGCGGGCATACTGCGCCCCGAAAAAGGCGAAATCATATTCCACAACCCGAAAAAGGACAGACCCGTCACCTTCTACCACAAAACCCTGCGGCAGATAAAAAAGCTGGCCAGGGAGCGCTGCTTCCACTACCCGGACGGCAGCACCGTGACATTCGCGGGCAAGAGCAACCGCCAGATAAGGGACGAGGTCAGGCGGGAGCAGGTGCTCTTTAACGGCGACGAGATAATGGATCTGCGCTACAAGACGCCGCTCGAAATACGAAATCTGGGCGTAAAGCTTTCCTTCGTGCCCGAGGACAGGCTGGGCATGGGGTTGGTTGGCAACATGGGCATAAGCGACAACATGATGCTGCGCTCCTACAGGAAGGGCATGCCCGTGTTTTTGAACCTCGTAAAGCCCAAAAAGCTCGGCCAGGAGATAGTCGACAAGCTCGAGGTGGTCACGCCCTCGCTGCGCGCGCCGGTCAGGCGCCTGTCGGGCGGCAACCTGCAAAAGGTGCTCGTGGGCAGGGAAATCTCCTCCTCGCCCAAGGTGCTCATGGCTGCCTACCCCGTGAGGGGTCTCGACATAAACTCGTCCTACCTCATATACGAGCTGCTTGACGAGCAGAAGCGCACCGGCACCGCCGTGATTTTCGTGGGCGAGGATCTGGACGTGCTGATGGAGCTGTGCGACCGCATCATCGTTATGAACTCCGGCAGCATCACCGGCACCGTGGACGGCCGCACGGTCACAAAGGACAAGCTGGGCTTCCTCATGACCAAGCAGGTCAAAAAGAAACAGGCCTGATCCGCCTTTTGCCATAACACAGGGAGGTTTTTGCGAATGGACGCTTCAAAGCGCAGCTTTCTGCCCATACCGCACCTTGCAAAACGTGAAAAAATGAATATATTCGCCGCCATGGGCATACGCGTGCTGGCCTTCGTGCTGGGCATGCTGGTGTGCGGCATAGTGGCGAGCCTGCTCGTTAAGGACATAAGCTTCAACTGGAAGAGCATGAAGTCGTTTTACTACTGCTTCTACGAGGGCAGCTTCACCACAAACAGAAAGCTGCTGGCCTACATAAAGGACCTGGCGGTGCTTTTGTGCATCGGCCTCGCGCTCGCGCCCGCCTTCAAGATGCGCTTCTGGAACACAGGCGCCGAGGGTCAGACGCTGGTGGGCGTGCTGGCCGCGATATTGGTCAACTTCTATCTGGGCGGCAGCGGCAACCCCGATATCGCCCTTGGCGATTTGCCCCTGTCCCTCATAATGCTCGTGGCTGCGGTGCTGGCCGGCTGCATATGGGCGGCGCTGCCCGCGCTGTTCAAGGCGCGCTTCAACACGAACGAAACGCTCTTTACGCTGATGATGAACTACGTGGCCAAATACCTCGTGTCCTTCAGCATAGTGCGCTTTCTTACAAACGCCAACTCCTCCGGCTCCATGAAGAGCCTGTCCTCGGGACGTCTGCCGGTGCTGTTCACCCAGATGCCCTCGATAGACAAGCCCGGTACCACCTTCAAAATCCCCCAGAGCCTGAACGACTACCTGATAGTCGGCTGCATCGTGCTGATAGTGACCGTGTTTATGTTCGTGTACCTCAAGTATACCAAGCACGGCTACGAAATCAGCGTGGTCGGCGAAAGCACCCGCACCGCCAAATACGTGGGCATCAGCGTGAAGAAGGTCATAATACGCACGATGCTGGTCAGCGGCGCGCTGTGCGGCCTCGCCGGCTGGCTGATAGCGCAGGTGGACAAGAGCGTCTCCACCGAAAGCTCGGTGCACGGTCAGGGCTTCACGGCCATACTGGTGGCGTGGCTCGCGCGCTTCAACCCCATATTCATGGTAGCCACGGCGGGCATAGTCGTGTTTTTGAACAAGGGCGCCAGCCGCATCGCCACCGACTACTCCATCTCTCCCTCCCTGCCGGACGTGTTCATAGGCATAGTGCTGTTTTTCATAATCGGCAGTGAATTCTTTGTGAATTACAAGCTCAAATTCAGCTTCGCGGGCAAGGCCGAGGAGGTTTCAAAATGAGTCATCTTGGCAATTTTCTGGTGGATTCGCTGGCGCTGAGCGCCACCTTCATCTACGGCTCCACCGGTGAAATACTCACCGAAAAGGCCGGCCACCTGAACCTGGGCATACCCGGCGTGATGTGCATGGGCGGCGCCGGCGGCTGCCTGATGATTTCTATCGCCATGAACTGGGGCGTGCCTCAGCCTCTCATCGCCTTGCTGGGCGTGCTGGGCGCGCTCATAATGGGCGCCCTCATGGGTGCACTGTACAGCTTCTTTGCCGTAACGCTCAGAGCCAACCAGAACGTTACCGGCCTTACCATGACCACCTTCGGCGTGGCGCTTATGAAAGTGCTGATGGTGAAGGACGACATCATCTACCTCAAAAACGACCGTCTGGCAGAGGCGGTTGCCTGCTTCCGCTTCCCCTTTGCCGGCAGAGGCGACAAATTGCAGACGCTGGGCTTCATGTTCTTCCTGGCCGTGATTGTGGCAGTGCTGGCCACCTACGTCCTTAACCGCACGCGCACGGGCCTGAGTCTCAGAGCCGTGGGCGAGAACCCCGCGACCGCGGACGCCGCCGGCATTAACGTCACGCGCTACAAATATCTGGCCACGATAATCGGCAGCGGCATAGCGGGACTGGGCGGCCTGTACTACATAGTGGACTGGATGGGCTCCAACGAGGCCTACAAGACCATCGAGGGTTTGGGCTGGCTGAGCGTGGCGCTGGTCATATTCGTTTTGTGGAAGCCGTGGCTCACGATACCCAGCGGCTTCATATTCAGCGTGCTCTACACCTGCGCCAACCACGTCTCCTCCATCAGCTGGATAAACGGCACCATGGAGGACACCTACCTGTTCCAGATGCTGCCCTACGTGTTCACGATAATCATACTTATAGTCTCCTCCGTAAGAAACAAGCGCGAAAACCAGCCCCCCGCGTCGCTGGGACTGTCGTACTTCAGAGAGGACAGATAACAAAACGGCTTTCCTTCGCAGCCTGTTGAAGGAAAGCCTTTTTTTATTTATGCCGCTTTTATGCCCCCTGCGTCCGCGTGCGCCTGCGCATCACTATCAGCAGCGCGGCGGTGATGAGCATCACGCCCGCCACGGCGACGGCGGGCAAAAGCAGTGAGCCGCCCGGACCGCCGTTTCCGTTAGCTCCGGTAACGCCTGCGGGCACTTTTTCGCCCTTGCCGTCCTCGCGTTCGGCCTCATCGGTGTCGGCGTAAATCCTGCCGACAAACCGCGGCGTTTCGCTGCTCAAATCGCTTGCGTACATCCAGCCCTCATATCGCCCGTAGAGATAGCCCGAAAACCTCAGCCACAGCGCCCCGCTTTCGTCAACATAAGCGGAATTGAATGTTATAGAGCTGCTTACGCCGCCGCTGCCAAAGCTCCTCCTGATCATGTTCGAGCCCGGATAAGCCCACAAATTCGCTGGGTAGCTCGCCTCAGAGACCTGCGCGCCTGCCGCGTCCTTGATTTCATCGGGCATATAATTCCATTTTATCTGCACCTTGTCTTCGCCCAGTAACAGCGCGCCCTCAACCGTGAAAATCTGTGAGAAGTGCTCGGCGTAGAAGTCGTCCTCGTCGTAATAGCGCCTGAGGTCGCTGAGTCTCACCCAGCCGTTCTTCCAGTCCAGCGCGCCCCAGCTGTCCTGCCAGGTGCAATAGAGGTAGACCGCCTCGCCGGCCTTTATACTGCCCGTGACCTTGCCGTCTGGCTGATCATAGATGTTCATGTCGCTCCGCGCCTCGTACCGCCTGCCGGATTTGACGCACTCGGATGCATGCATCTCGTAAAAGCTGTCCATGGGGATCCAGATCACGTCCGCCAGCGCGCCCGCGCATAGCGCAAGCACAACCGTCATAAGCCATATCAGCATAAACTTTTTCATAAACACCCCTCCTCAGGCTAAAACAAAATCAACAATTGCATCAGCGTTCCCAGCACAAACGACGCGGCGTTAAGCGCGAGCGACAGCCGCCACGGGTGCCAAAAGTATTCCCACCAGCTGCGGTAAACCAGCGCCTCGACGCACACGACCGCTGCCTCGATGGCAAGTATGCAAAGCTTTTCCACGGCGGGCAACGGGAAAAGCAAACCCGTGATACACACCGACGCAAGCACCGCTGGCGGGTTTGTGAGCACGTTTACAAGCAAAACGATGACCAGCGCCCTGCCGCGCTTGCCGGCTATCAGCGCACCGATGATTTCTATCGCGAGCGTAAGCCCGAGCGATATGCTTAACGACAAAACCAGGAAGCGCAAAAACGGATTCATGCTTTTCTGCTCCCCCTGAGCGCGGGAAATATAAACAGCAGAGTCACCGCGCATATGGCCGCGTACACCCACTCTTCTCCCGGCGCGGGCAGCCCCAGATACGTGGGCAGAAAGCCCAGAAACAGCGCAAAGGTCAACAGGCCGAACGAGAAGCCCGCGTCCTGCGGTAGCGCATCTGCGGCGATTCTCAGCGTGAGGGGCATGGTCATGTTGAACAGAAGCACCGCCGCGCAGCCTGCGACGGGGTTTTTCGACAGCAGAAACAGTACCGCGCCCGCAGTCAGGCTCGCCGCCGCCGTAAGCGCGCCTCCAAAGCGGTCGCAGGCAAAGCCGCCCAGCGTCTTGCCCAGCACCACGCACATGACAAACGCCCAGCTCCATGCCCCCGTCTTCCAGTCGAATGAAAACAGAAAGCCGCCGTACGAGCGCAGACAAACCGCGAGGAACGCCGCCGACAGCACGAGCAGTGCTTTTATGCGCACGCCGCGGCTCATGGGCAGCTGGTCAGCGCCTGCCCTCTTCGCCTTGACGCAAGGACACGCTGCGAGTATTACCGCCGCCGAAACGCACATTGCGGCTATAACCGGGGCTGAAGGCAGACGGCCGCTCAGATACGCCCCCAAAAACAGCCCGAACGCACCCGGCGACACGAACGCGCCGAGCCTTCCGGCCTTGCCGCCGCTCGTAGCGAGCACGTCGCGCCCTCCGCCTATGTGAAACAGCGCGTTGCCAGTACCCGCGACTATGCTGAGCATCAGCGGCAGCTCCTCAAACGCCGCTGCGAACGCCACCAGCGCGCAGCCCGCCGCCGAAAACACGCGCCCGTTGCCAAGCCTGTCGGTCAGCACCCCAAAGGGCATCTGCAGCGCGAACGCGCAAAAATTGTACAAAAGCAGCGCGGTCAGACGCGCCTCAGCGCCGCCGAGCGCGCGATACATGAAATAGGCGCAGGCAAAGTCCACCGCAAAATGCGCCGCCGCATAAATCGCAGTCATTCCCCTTTGCTTAACCATGCCCACCTCGCAGAATTATCATTCTTCGCTAATTTGACGCCCAATGCGCCGCCATTGTTCAACCCGGGCATTTCAGCCGAAGCTTTAAGCGCGCAGGGGCGCAGCTTCAGCCGTCTTCGGCCGTCTCAGCCATTTATGTTTATCCCCGCTGTCCGTTTTCCGAGAGCAGGGGATACCTTATTCCCCGCCTGTAGGCGTCGAGCGCCTGAACGTGGTCGGCGGCAAACATTTCAGGCGAGTCCTTCGGGTCGAAAAAGCGCAGCTCGCGGCTCTCCTCGTCGCATCTCAGCTCTCCGCCCGCGATTTCCGCGGTGAAATACGCGCCCACGACGTGCGCCGCGTCACCGTTTGACCACACCATGTCGTGGTTGTGAAATATGCCCAGAAACGCCGTCAGGCGCACATCCAGCCCGGTCTCCTCCTTTGCCTCGCGCACGGCTGTCTCGGCGTAGGTCTCGTTCAGCTCCATCAGCCCGCCCACGAGCCCCCAGCAGCCGTTGTCGGTCCTTAACTGAAACAGCACCTTGCCGTTCTTCACTATAACCACGCCCGCGCTGTTGAGTATCACTTTTCGCCG
>JAFPYA010000101.1 GCA_017412445.1 Clostridia bacterium | reverse complement strand
CTATTCCGACGAATGGGTGCGCGAGGCGGAAAGGCGAGGCCTCAAGAATCTGAAAACCACCGTCGATGCCTTAAGCGAATATACGAGCGAAAAGAACATAGCCCTTTTCACCCGCAACGGCATACTCTCTGAAAGCGAGATGGTTTCGCGGCGCGAGGTAATGCTTGAAAACTACGCAAAGGTAGTAAACATTGAGGCGCACACGCTTGCCGACATGGTAAATCGCGATATATTGCCCGCGATAATACGCTATACGAATGTACTGAGCGACAAGCTGTGCGATAAAAAAGCGCTTGGTATTGCCGCAAAAGCCGAAAACGGATTGCTTAAGGAGCTCAGCTCTTTGGCTGACTCCATCTGGGAAGAGGTCAACCACCTGAACTCTGAGATAAACAAGGCGTCTGATGGCGGAGTCACCTCTCAGAGTGCCAAAGCTTTCTCCACAAACGTACTTACGAGCATGCTCGCCCTTAGGCGCATAGTCGACAAGGCTGAGGCGCTTACCGATTCTAAGCTTTGGCCCTACCCCAGCTACGGTGAGCTGCTCAGCAGTGTACATGAATAATAATGCATATTTATTCACGTTATCGTATAATTATGAATATTTAACCGTATTTCAACTTGACATAAGCGTATATATGCTTCATAATTATGCAAGCAAAACAAACGGAGGCAACATATGAAAAAGTATAAGAAAATAGTTTTGGCCTATTCCGGCGGCCTTGACACCTCAATAATCATCCCGTGGCTGAAGGAGAATTACGATAATCCTGAAATCATCGCGGTCTCAGGCGACGTAGGTCAAGGCACCGAGCTTGACGGACTTGAGGAGAAGGCAATAAAGACCGGAGCCAGCAAGCTCTACATCGAAGACCTCAAAGAGGAGTTTGTCAAGGACTACATCTACCCCACTCTCAAGGCCGGAGCAAAGTACGAGGGCGACTACCTTCTGGGTACCTCGTTTGCCCGTCCGATTATCGCTAAGCGCATTGTCGAGATAGCCTTGAAGGAAGGCGCTGATGCCATCTGCCACGGTTGCACCGGCAAGGGCAACGATCAGGTGCGTTTCGAGCTGACTATCAAGGCATTTGCGCCTCAGATGGGCATAATAGCCCCCTGGAGAGAGTGGAAGATCAAGAGTCGCGAAGAGGAAATCGACTACGCCGAAGCTCACAACATCCCCTTGAGGATAAGCCGTGAAACAAACTACTCCAAGGACAAAAACCTTTGGCACCTCTCACATGAAGGCCTCGACTTGGAAGACCCGGCAAACGAGCCTCAGTATTCAAAGCCCGGCTTCCTCGAGATGGGCGTATCCCCCGAGCAGGCGCCCGACGAAGCCGAGTATGTGACAGTAAGCTTTGAAAAAGGAGAGCCGGTGGCCGTTAACGGCGAAAAGTTGAGTCCCGTCGCCATAGTCGAAAAGCTCAACGCTTTGGGCGGCAAGCACGGCATAGGCCTTGTAGATCTGGTTGAAAACCGTCTTGTGGGAATGAAGAGCCGCGGCGTATACGAGACCCCCGGCGGAGCTATCCTTTACAGGGCGCACGAAGTGCTTGAAACCTTATGTCTTGACAGGGACACGCTGCATTACAAGTCTCTGGTCGCCAACAGATTTGCCGAGCTTGTCTACTTCGGTCAGTGGTTCACTCCTTTAAGAGAGGCGCTCAGCGCTTTTGTCGACAAAACTCAGCAGAACGTTACCGGTGATGTGAAGCTCAAGCTCTACAAGGGCAACATAATTAACGCGGGCACCATATCTCCCTACAGCCTGTACGATCCAGAAATCGCCACCTTTGACGAGGATCATGTTTACAATCAGGCTGACGCAGCAGGATTTATAAACCTCTTCGGCCTGCCGATAAAGGTCAAGGCCATGATAGACGCGAAGAACAAGTAAACAATCAAAGAATAATTTATTCAATTCTCATATCCCGCACGGGATATGAGAATTGGTATCTGAAAGGAAAAGCATGAACGAAAAGCTTTGGGCGGGGCGCTTCTCTAAGGCGCTTGACGAGGACGCCAACGACTATAACGCTTCCATACGCTTTGACAGGCGCATGTACAGGCAGGATCTCGAGGGCTCAATGGCGCATGCCGCTATGCTCGCTGCGACTGGCATAATTGCCGAAGACGATTCAGTCAAAATCATAGACGGCCTAAAAGGTATTCTGAACGACATCGAAAGCGGCAGATTAGAAATCGACCTGACCTGCGAGGACATCCACACCTTCAATGAGCAGGAGCTAACACGCAGGATAGGCGACACAGGCAAGCGCCTTCATACCGCCCGAAGCAGAAACGATCAGGTCGCGCTCGACATCAGGCTGACGCTTAGAGCCTGGACAAACGATGTCATCGAGCTGCTTATAAAACTTATCAATGTTATTTGCGACAAAGCCGAGCGTTATTCTGACGCCATAATGCCCGGCTACACACACATGCAAAGGGCCCAGCCCATCACCTTCGGCCATCACCTGATGGCGTATGCTCATATGTTTATAAGGGACATCGGCAGGCTGTATGACGCCTTAAAGCGTTTGAATGTTTCTCCTCTTGGCTCTGGCGCGCTGGCCGGCACGACATTCCCCATCGACAGAAGCATTACGGCGAAAGCACTCGGCTTTGACAGCGCATGCCTCAACAGCATCGACGGGGTAAGCGACAGAGACTTTTGCGTGGAGCTTGCAAGCGCTCTTGCGCTGATTATGACGCACCTAAGCCGCTTCAGCGAAGAAATTATACTCTGGAGCAGCTGGGAGTTCAAATTTGTGGAGCTCGATGACGCATATTCAACCGGCTCATCCATAATGCCGCAAAAGAAAAACCCTGACATAGCCGAGCTTACGCGCGGCAAGGCCGGCCGCGTAACCGGTAATCTCGTTACCCTGCTGACTATGCTCAAGGGCCTGCCGCTTGCCTACAACAAGGACATGCAGGAGGACAAGGAGGCAATATTTGACAGCTACGATACAGTAAAGCTGGCGCTGACCGTGTTCTCCCCCATGCTTGAGACAATGCGTGTAAACACCGAAAATATGCGCTCTGCCGCCGCCAAGGGCTTTATAAACGCTACCGACTGCGCGGATTATCTCGTCGGCAAGGGCTTGCCCTTCAGGAGCGCTTACAAGATTGTCGGGAGCCTCGTAGCGTATCTAATAAATGCAAACAAGACGCTCGAGAGCGCCGGCCTCGACGATTACAAGCAATTCAGCGACCTGTTTGAAAATGATGTTTACGAGGCGATCAACCTCGATAACTGTGTTCGCAAGCGCGCATGCCTCGGCGGCACCTGTCCCGAGCAGGTTGCTGCTCAAATCGAGAGCGTCAGAAGCCAACTAACAAGCCTTACAACCAAATGAATCCAACTGATAAAAGCGGACTGCGTGCCCCTGCAGCGGACTTCCTGCGCGTCGCAAGCATAGCAATAGTAGGCTGGTATCATATATGGCAACAGTCCTGGCTCAACCCGAATTTTACCGTATTCGGCTTTATCGTCGATATATACCCGATGATACGCACCGGGTATATGTTTGTATACAATCTTATACTGATAAGCGGCTTCGTGCTGATGCTGGGACGCTATTCAGGCAGGTATAAAGGCGCGCTCAAGTTTTATAAAAGCAGAGCAATACGGATTTTGCCGAATTACCTGTTCTGTATAGCGGTTTTTCTGATTCTGTCCAACCAACCGGGCGGCAAGTACGATTGGTTTGGCGGCAGGGAGCATATGCGGCTCGATTTAATTGCGCATCTGACGTTTACCCAGAACCTGTTCATGCAGTCCTATACAAATACTGGGCTCAATGTGGCGTTGTGGACGTTGGCGGTTGAGATGCAGTTTTACCTCATCTTCCCGCTGATAGGCAAATGTTTTGAAAAGCATCCCTTGGTTACCTACTTTGCCATGTGGGCGGTGAGCCTGATGAGCAAGCTGTACGTGTTTTCGCTTGTCGAGGACACCACAATGTACATAAACCGTCTGCCTGCAATGCTCGACGTATTTGCAAACGGCATGCTTGCCGCTTTCATTTTTTGCAGGCTGAAAGATACGAGGCAGCCTGGCGCAGTGCACCTTGTATTGCTGCTGACATCCTGCGCAGGAATGTATTTCGTTGCACGCGACGTATCATTCGTCACAGGCAGCGAAAGTCAGCGTATAGCGCAGCTGTTCGGTGCGTCGCTGTTTTCGGTGTTTGGCAGCGTATTTCTGATATCAGGCAGTCTTGGTTGGAGAGGAACGTGCCTGGTGATGTCAAACCCTCCCATCCGCTTTCTTAGCGGCATCACGTATAACTTCTACATTTGGCACCAATCAATAGCGGTCTGGCTCAAGCAATTGCATATACCAGATTATGCGGAAGAGTACCCGAATATGTCCGGTAACATCGTCTGGCAACGTTTATATTCGCTTTACTGTGTGCTGTTTGCACTGCTTGCCGCTTTTCTTTTCACTTATCTTATAGAAAAACCGGCTG
>JAFPYA010000100.1 GCA_017412445.1 Clostridia bacterium | reverse complement strand
AGGCTTCTTGTCTTTCAAGGTCTTGGTTGCTTCCCTCAACCTTGTGACTGTATTATACCTCCTCCAGTAGCTTCACCAGTCGTTCTAACATGACACATAAAAAGAAATAGAGCAGGTGTGTTTCATCCTGCTCTTGGTTGTCGCATTGCTCAAAAGTCCAGTAAAATCAAGGCCAAGAGTTGATTCAAAGATGTATAAAAGATGTATGGAAGTCGTTCAAATCTGAGTTGCAAGTTGTAACGGAGATGCTATTGAAATGAGGGTTGATTTTTGGTATAATAGCAGCGCGAAAGGGTCCCAACATTTTGAAGGCACAACTTTTGAGAGAAAAAGAGTGGTTTCTGACTGCGGACAGGAGGGTAGGCACAACAAAGTCACAATAGTAGATGTAGAAAGACGAAAAAAGAGGAGCGATTCTAAAATGAATCACTCCCCAGAAAGCCCCGCGCAGCGGGGATTTCACTTCCCGAAATACCGCTTCAGCAGGCCAGCGAACGCCTTGCCGTGACGCGCTTCGTCGCGGCCGATTTCGTGGACTATGTCGTGGATGGCGTCCAGGTTCAAGGCCTTGGCCTTTTTGGCCAGGTCGGCTCTGGCCTGGGTGGCGCCGTATTCGGCGTCGGCGCGCAGCTTCAGGTTCTTCTCGGTGGAGTCGGTTAAGACCTCGCCCAGGAGCTCGGCAAAGTGCGCGGCGTGCCAGGCTTCGTCGATGGCGGCCTTCTCAAAGAAAGCGCCCGCCTCGGGATAGCCCTCGCGGATGGCTACGCGGCTCATGGCCAGGTACATGCCAACCTCGGTGCACTCGCCGGTGAACATGTCTCTGAGGCCGGCCTTGATGTCTTCGGGCGCGTCGCTTGCAACGCCTACGACGTGCTCAGCCGCCCAGGTCTTGTCGTCCTCTACGACCTCTACGAACTTCTCGCCCGGAACCTTGCACACGGGGCACTGTACGGGGCGCTCCTCGCTCTCAACGATTTCCCCGCAAACGGTGCATCTCCATTTTTTCATGCTCTTATCTCCTTTTTTTCGCCGTTGATATCGGCTTTTATAACATAAATATCATATTATATTAAAGCGCGGTTAGTCAAGCGCAACACAAAGCTGAACGCCGATGTTACGGGGCGAAAAGATGGCGCGAATCTAAACAAAAAACGGGCACCGACGCCCTTAAGCAATCGGTGCCCGGTGAGATTTATATTCGTTATACCGCGCCGGTTTTGAACATCTCGAGCTCGGCCTCGGAGGGGTAAGTGCTCTCGTCGCCGGCTATGTAGGTGCTGGGGTTGCGAACGGCGGCGCTTGAGAACAGCAGCGTCTGGGTGGCGGAGCCGGCCAGACCGTCGGCCTCAAGGCCGTTGTAACGCTGGAACAGCTGCACGGCGAGCTTGGTGTTGCTGCCGTAGTCGCCGTCCACCGCCGCCGTGGGCGTGAGGTAGCCCAGTTCAATCAGGCGGTTTTGCAGAAGCTGCACCGCGTAGAGCTGCGTGTAGCCCTTGTTGCCCAGCAACACGAAGGTCTGATACACGAAGGGCAGCGGCTCGGGAATCTCGTAGTCCATCGCCGCGCCGTTGAGGCCGGTCTTGGCGTTGGCCTCGTAGCCCAACAGATCGTTCAGCGTCACCAGCTCGTAGCCCTGACTTACGGCGTAGGGAATGAACTCCTCCAGCTTGTCCAGATCTTCCTTTTTGCAGTGGAACAGGTAGATGTAGCCGGGCTTGAGGTTCTTTCTGATATTTTTGAGGCTCGCGTCGCTGCCGGAATAGCTCCAGTCGGCGATGCCCTTGTAGCCGCCCAGCTGTATCAGGTACTGATGCGTGCGCAGGTCGTTTTCGCCGTTGCCGCCCGGCATGCGCAAAAAGTGCATCTCGTACTCTACGCCCAGCGCGTTGTTCACGGCCTTCTGCGTCTCGTAGATTTCAAAGGCCATCTCCTCGTCGGTCAGCGAGTATAGCCTGTGCGCGCGGTCGTGGTTGTAGGTGTGGTTTTCGATTTCAAAGCCGAGTCCGTCGGCGCGCCTGAGCGCCTCCTTGAGGTCGTCCTTGGTGGTGACCACGTCGCCTATGGCAAACAGAGTGAGCTTTGCGCCGTTGCTTTCGGCGATGGTCATGATTTTATTGAGGTTGTCCACCTCGTTTAAGTCGTCCACGGTGATGGCGATGCGCTTGTTGCTGGCAGGCCCGTTCTTTATGACCGGCAGGTATTGCTCGGGCTGAGCGGTAGCTTCGGGCACGAGAGCCTGCAGGTATTCAAGCGCGGTATAGCTCTCGGTCTCGGGTTCGGGCGTCGGGGAAGCGCTCGGGTCTATCACGTTGACCTGAGCGGGCTCAGTGCTGCTGCCGGGGATGGTTTCGTCATTTGCGCCGCCCTTGCTGCAGCTTACGGCGATTATGATTATCAGCGCCACAATCACTATCAGCGCGGCGGCCAGTATTATCAGCTGCCTTTTTTGCTGCTGCGCCTTGTTGCGCCCGGCGCGGCGGCTTTCCATCTCGGCAATCGTCTTTTTAGCGTCCTTTTTGGCCGGGCTCGGCTTTGCGGCGGGTTTTACGCTGCGATCCGGCTTTTGCTCTCTGTTTCTGCCTTCCATAGGCGCCTCCAAATTTTGAATATTACTCTTCATGCTTATGATACCACAGAGCCAACCAAAAATCAATGGTTTTCGACAAAAATTTGTAACATTTTTGAAATAATTTTTGACTGGCCGGCACCTCGCCGCCCCGGGGCCATAAATAATCTGTAAACATACACTTAGCAAACTTTCTATTGCAGGAAATACGGTTTTTGTGTAGAATATAGATGTGTTGTAATGTATGGAGGTGAAATTATGCGGAAAATCAAGCGCATACTTAATATAGTGCTGGACGGCTGCGGCTGCGGCAACGCGCCCGACGCCGATAAATTCGGAGACGAAGGCTCCAACACCCTTTTGCACGTTATAGAAAAAAAGAATCCCGACATACCCAATCTCATGGAGCTGGGTCTGGGCAAAATACTTGGCCTCAAGGACGACGAGGAGCCCGTGGGCTGCTACGGCCGCATGCAGGAAAAGAGCGTGGGCAAGGACACCACCTCCGGTCACTGGGAAATCGCGGGGCTTACGCTTCAAAAGGCCTTCCCCACCTACCCCAACGGCTTCCCGCAGGAAATAATAGACAGGTTTGAAGAGGAAACCGGCCTCAAGGTGATAGGCAACAAGCCCGCCAGCGGCACGCAGATTATTCAGGAGCTGGGCGACGAGCATTACGTGACCGGCAAGCTCATCGTTTACACCTCGGCGGACAGCGTGTTCCAGATTGCCGCCCACGAGGACGTGGTGCCTCCGCAGGAATTGTACCACATCTGCCGCATCGCAAGGCGCATACTGACCGGTGAAAACAGCGTGGGGCGCGTCATCGCCCGCCCGTTCATCGGCTCCAGCGGCAACTACACCCGCACGGGCAACCGCAGGGACTTCTCGGTCGATCCCTTCGGCGACACCATGCTCGACGTAATCAAGCGCGCTCACATGGACGTGATGAGCGTTGGCAAGATTGACGACATATTCAACCACCGCGGCATCACGGTCTCCGATCACGCCAGCGGCAACGACGACTGCATTCTCTCAATGCTCAAGGTGCTCAAAAAGCCCTCATGGCGCGGCCTTTGCTTCGTAAACCTCGTGGACACCGACGCGCTCTACGGCCACAGGCGCGACGTGGACGGCTTTGCCGAGAGCCTCGAGGCCTTCGACAGCTACATCCCCGACATCATGGGCCTGCTCGGCGACGACGGCGTGATGATGATAACCGCCGACCACGGCTGCGATCCAACCTTCAAGGGCACGGATCACACCCGCGAGGAAGTGCCGCTGCTGGTATGGGGTCTGCCTCTGGCAGAGGGCGTGAACCTCGGCACCCGCGCCACCTTCGCCGACTGCGCCAAGACCACGCTGGACATGCTGGGCATAGACAATACGCTCGACGGCGAAAGCTTCTACGACCTGATCAAGGGCGAGTAATAACAGAATATATCAAACAAGCGCCTCCGCAGCCGCGATTGCGGCAGTGGGCGCTTGTTTTT
>JAFPYA010000099.1 GCA_017412445.1 Clostridia bacterium | reverse complement strand
CACGCCCTTCATGAGCTGCACGGCAAAGCTGCCCATATACGCCTTCTTCACAAACGCGTTTTTCCCGGGGCGCGGCGGGCTTATAATGATAGGCCTGTACGTGCTGGGCATAGTGGTGGGCATACTTACCGCGCTTTTGTTCAAGCGTACGCTGTTCAGGGGCGAGGCGGTGCCCTTTGTGATGGAGCTGCCCAACTACCGCATGCCGGGCGTCAGAACCACATTGCAGCTCGTCTGGGACAAGGCGAAGGATTTTCTGCAAAGGGCGTTTTCGCTCATACTCATCGCCACGGTGGTGGTGTGGTTCCTGAAGAGCTTCTCACCCAGCATGAACCTTGTCGAGGATTCGGTAAACAGCATTATGGCTAAGGTCGCGGGCGTACTGGTGCCCATATTCCGCCCGCTGGGGCTGGGCGACTGGCGCGTGGTAACTTCGCTTATTTCGGGCTTCATGGCCAAGGAAAGCGTGGTGTCCGTGATGGAAATGCTCTTCGCTACCCAGGGCGGCGTGACAAGCGTGATCAGCCCCTCCGCGGTGGGTAGCCTGTTGGTATTCAGCCTGCTGTACACGCCGTGCGTGGCGGCTATCGCCTCCATAAAGCGCGAGCTGGGCAGATCATGGGCGGCAGGCGTAGTGCTGTGGCAGTGCGCTATAGCCTGGGTGGTCGCGCTGATTTTCAGACTGATAACGATGCTGTTCTGAGGTATAAGCCATGAAACCGATAGATATAGTGCTTCTTTTGCTGGTCGCTTTGCTGCTCTTCGGCGCTGCGATGCTTGCGCGCTCGGGCCGCAAAAAGGGCGGCTGCTGCCAATGCGGCTCAGGCGAATGCGCCTGCTGCGCAAAGCGAAAAGGCGGCAAAGTGCGAAATTCTTAGCCCATCGGCACGAAAAAGCCCAAAGCAAACGCGGCTTATTCGGGCCTCGATTAACTCAGTAAAGGCGCCCGCAAGGTTGACTTGCGGGCGCTTTTGTATTACAATGTGGATACAGACAGCACCGTACCGGGCGTGGCAATGAAACGACACAGGCAGGGGAGGCTCTATTATGCCGTACAAAATGCACTACGATTCCGACAAGCGCCTTATCATCTCGGACATCAGCTGCCAATGCGGCTGCGTCCACAATTCGCCCTCGCAGGACATATACGTGGGCAACGGTATACTGGACAACATCGCTTCCTACATAGACAAGCGCGGCTGGGGCAAAAAATGCGTGCTGGTTGCGGACAACATCACCTACGACGTTGCGGGAGGCCGCGCAAGTGCGCTGCTTACTGCGGCGGGTTACAATGTGAGCGAATGCGTGCTTAAGCGCGAGGGCAGGCTGGAGCCGGACGAGACGGCGGTGGGCGAGGTGTTCCTCGCGCTCATGCCGGACACCGCGTTTATATTATCGGTGGGCTCGGGCTCGATCACGGACACGGCGCGCGTGGTGGCCTCCAAGGTGGGCTTGCCGCAGGTGTGCGTGGGCACCGCCGCCTCTATGGACGGCTACACCTCCTCTATTTGCCCGCTCACCTACCGCGGCGTAAAAATCCACCGCCCCGGCAAGTGCCCGGAGATAATAGTGTGCGATATAGACGTGATAAAGACTGCGCCCATGAACATGGTGGCCTCGGGCGTAGGCGACGTACTTGGCAAATACATCGCCAAGGCGGACTGGAAGATAGGCCGCATAATCAACGACGAGGTGTACTGCGACGTGTGCGGCGAGATAGTCACCGATGCGCTGGAAAGGCTGCTTGACAACATAGACGAGATAAAATCCCGCTCCGACGCGGGCATAAAGCTGCTGGTAGAGGCGCTTCTGCTCTCCGGCATGACCATCATGATAATAGGTCACACACGCGCGGTCGCCTCGGTTGAGCACAACATAGCCCACTACTGGGAGATGATGCAGATGTTCCGCGGCCGTCCCGCGCCGGGTCACGGCGCGTCCGTGGGCGTGTCCACGCGGCTCGTCTGGCCGGTATTCAAGCGCTTTGAAGGCGAGAAACTGTCAAAAATAAATTTGGACGCCGCAAGAAAAAGCCTGATGAGCCGTGAGGAGCGCGTAAAATGGATGAACTACGCCTACGGCCCCGCCGCCCAAAGCATAATGGATGAGAACGAGGGAGATTTCTTAAGTCTCTCAGAGCAGGAAAGGCGCATTGCGCGCGCACAGGCGCGCGCGGAGGAAATCAGGCAGGTGATCGCCGAGATGCCGCCCGTTTCGCTTATCGAGGACGCGATGCGCCGCTTGGGCGCGCCCATGACGCCCGAAGAGCTCGGCGTGGACGACAATCTTTTGAACCTCTCGATGCACTGCGCCAAGGACTACCGCACGCGCTACACGCTGTTCAAGCTGATAAGCGAAATGGGTCTTGAGGACAAGTATCTGGCCGACTATCCGCTCAACCGCAGGGACTAAACTGGAAATATAAAGCAATCGGGGCACGATGGCATTCTTGCCCCGATTTGCTTATCGCTGCCCGGCAGGCGGTCTTTTCCTTTCGGGCAGCTGAACCAGAACCACCGCCAGAAGCATCAGCAGGCAGCCCAGATATTCGCGCGGCATGAGCCTTTCGCCGAGTATCAGCGCGCCGCTCAGCACCGCGAACACCGCTTCGAGGCTCACCAGCAGCGACACTATCGCGGGGTCGCCGTCCTTTTGCGCCACTACCTGCAGCGTGTAGCCTACGCCGCCCGAAATCAGCCCGGCGTAGAGTATGGGCACCGCGCAGTCCTGTATGGCCTGCCACGAGACACCCTCGAATATCAGCCCCGCTATCAGCGATTCCAAAGCCGCTACCGCGAACTGCACGCAGGCCAATTCCACGCTGTCCGCCCGCTTGGTGTAGTGATCGATGGCTAAAATGTGAAACGTAAAGCCCAGCGCGCAGGGCAGCACGTACAGGTCGCCTGTGGTGAATGTGGGTTTGCCGTCAGAGGCGAAGCTCAAAAGATAAAGCCCAACCACCGCGACAGCTACGCCGATCCACACGGGCAGGCGCACGCGCTTATGCAAAAACAGCCCGAACAGGGGCACCAGCACTATGTAGAGCGCGGTGATGAAGCCTGCCTTGCCCGCCGTGGTCATGCCTATGCCGTACTGCTGAAGGTTTGACGAAATCATGAGCAGCGTGCCCATTACGAAGCCGCCGCACAGAAGCGCGCGCCTGTTCGCGGGCTTATTCTGAGGGGCGGCCTTGGGGGCGCGCTTGTTTCTTATTGCGATGAAGCAGGCGAGCGCGAGCGCCGCAAGCAGATAGCGTGTCCAGTTGAAGGTGAACGCGCCTATAACGCCCGAGCCGCTCTTTTGCGCGGTGAACGCCGTGCCCCATATGACCGCCGTTATAAGTGGCAGCACCAGCTGCTTTACCTTTTTGCTCATGACTGCGGCCTCCTCTTTATAAAGCGCATGAGACTTCGCGCGCGCTTTGGGCGCGGCTAATAATTACGGAACGGCAGAATTTTAGCAAATAGAGGCGCAAATGTCAAGGAGGCGGAGGCTGTATTCCT
>JAFPYA010000098.1 GCA_017412445.1 Clostridia bacterium | reverse complement strand
CGTTGGTGCTTTGCATTTTTACTGTGGCGTTTCCGATATTGCCGCGCGGGTGGCGGTTTACGGTATCGCCGATGGTAGTCGAAAAGCTCACCGAGGCGTTGAGGTCTTCGGGGAGAGCGAGCTTCGCGTCGCCGCTTATGGTGCGCACGCTTACCTGCCTGAGCCTGTCGGCATCGCTCAGTGCCAGTTCTATATCGCCGCTGGTAGTGGCGGCGTCGCAGCTTTCGCACAGGACGTTTGCGCTCATATCGCCGCTTACGCTCCTGATTTCGAGCTTGCGGATTCTGCCCTTCAGGCTTATATCGCCGCTCGTGGACATGACCGAAGCCTCAAGCGCGTGCGCGAGCGCGTTTATGTCGCCGCTGCGGGTTTCGACGTGGCAGCTTTCAAAGTCGCCGTTGAGCTCTATATCCCCGCTCGTGCTGCATGCCGAAAAGCTGACCGCGCCGCCCTTGAAGCTGATGTCGCCGCTGATCGAAGAGAGCTTGCAGCTTTCGGTTCCGCCCGAAGGCCTTGCGCTCAGGTCGCCGCTCGTCGAAGCAAGCTCCATGGCCTCGGGGCAGATGCCGTTAAGGCTTATGTCACCGGATTTCGCCTCCGCATGAACTTGAGGGGCGTGCTCGGGCAGGTACACGTAAAGCTCGCCCTCCGACAGGGGATTCAGCATGGTTTTTATCATCTCCGTTATTGACGCGCCGAAGATGCCGCGCGCGTGCACAGAGACGCGCTGCTTTTCAAGGCTTACGCGCAGCGTATCGCCCTGCCTTTCGCTCGTCAGTTCAAAATCGTCTTCCTCCGGCAGGAGCTTGAGGTGGATCATGCCGTCCTCCGAGGGCTCAAAGTGCACCGATGCGCTCAGGGTCTTTACCTCCACAAGCCTTATGCCCTCCGGCTCGAAGTCGCGCTTTGCGCCGCTATTGTCTTCCGTGCACTCAGATTCATCGCGGGGCGCGACGCCGAGCGCTTCGCCGGTAATTTCATTATCGGCCTCAGCTTCCTTAATACCCGTGCTCATTTTTGCCGGCAGCGCTTCGCCCGCGCTTTCGAGCTCCTTTATAAGCTCCTCCATGCCGTTTAGGCTGTCTTCGATCTCGCGCGCGGCCTCCTCGGGGGAGAGCCCCCTGCTTATGAGGTCGCCAAAATGCTCACGGCAATTTTCGGTGATTTCCTCCCTGAGCGCACGCATGTCCTGAGTGTCACGCGCGTTTTCAAACAGCTTTGAAACGATTTCGTCAACATACGATCTCATTCTTCGAGACCTCCCTTCAGCTCGTTTACACAATCGTACAGTTCCGGCTGACAAAGCCTTTCGTTCAGCCCGTGTGCGCGCATCGATGTAAAGGGCATGAGCCTGAAAAAAAGGCGGTGCCCCGCGATATACTGAGCAGTCAGCGTGTTAAGATTATTCTTCATCTGCGTCATCTCCTATCAGCTTGTCAAGTATATGTCTGGTTTCGCGCCATGTGCTTCTGTCCTGTATAAGCCGCTGTGCGCCTTCCTCTGTCAGCGTGTAGTAGCGCCGCCTTGCGCCCGTGTTCTCGTCGCCCCAGTAGGAGCGTATGCAGCCTTCCTTCTCCAGCCGCCTGAATGCCGTGTACAGCGTGGCCTCCTTCATTTCTATGCTGCCGCCGCTGCTTTCGCTTATGCGCTTGTTTATAAGATAGCCGTAGCTGTCGCCCTTGGCCAATTGCGACAGCAGTATAGTGTCGGTATAGCCCCGCAGCAAATCTGCCTCAATAGCCATAACCTCACCTCCTTGATTTATATTATATGCATTAGTACATCGCCTGTCAAGGTATATAATCAAATTATACAGATTTATTTTAGGTTAATTATTTAATACAATATTATCAAAAGCTGCGTGAATAAATGCGGTTACGGCATTATAATATTATATGAAAAAACGCACGAAGGAGACAAATGACATGTACAAGCGCATAGTGCTCAAGCTCAGCGGCGAGACGCTGGCACCCATAGGCGACGAAAAGGGCGTATATTCCCCGGACAGGGTGAACGAGGCCGCAAGGATGCTCATTAAGGTGGCTTCGACAGGCGCGCAGCTTTGCGTGATACTCGGCGGCGGCAACATCTGGCGTGGCCGCTTTACCGATGAGATGGATGCGACGGTCGCCGACAACATGGGCATGCTGGCCACGATTCTGAACGCCCTTTGCTGCGCCGAGGCGGTCAACCGTCTGGGCGGCAAGGCCAAGGTGTTCACCGCGCAGGAGATGACGCGCTTTGCCGACCTCTACACCAAGGAAAGGGCGGACGCAGCGCTGAACGAGGGCTATATAGTCTTTGCCGCGGGCGGTACGGGCAACCCGTTCTTTACCACCGACACCGGCGCGGCGCTAAGAGCCGCTGAGCTCAAGGCCGACGTTGTGTTCAAGGGCACTGGCGCAGAGGGCATATACGACAAGGACCCCAACAAGTATCCCGACGCCAAAATGTACAAGGACATCACCTATAAAGAGGCCATCGACAAGCGTCTGGGCGTGATGGATACGAGCGCCTTTGTTTTGTGCATGGACAGAAAGGTGCCCGCCATACGCGTGTTCAAAATGGACGATCTGAACAACATCTACTTAGCCGCGACCGGCGCGGATTTGGGCACGGTGGCGCATCTGTAAGCAGCCTTACGCAAACGGTGCGGTTATCCTGACGGAGACCGCGCCGTTTGGCACAATGGGATTCTTTGCCCCTTGGACACGAAGTGCCGCAATTCATGTTTTGCCAAAGCGGGTAAAGGCGCGCCTGCGCGCTTGAACGCCGCGGGGGATTGTGATATAATCGTATTAAAGAAATTTGCCGGGGGTAATTTATATGAAGCACGAGACGTTCAAATATAAATCGCTGGACGAGCTGCGCCTGAAGGCGGAGGAGCTGAACGCATTTCTGCCGCTTGAAAGCGACTTAACGCCCATGTTCAGGCCGCTTGACATGGGCGGACACACGCTCAATAACCGCTTCGCCCTGCAGCCCATGGAGGGCACGGACGGCACAACGGACGGCGCGCCGGGCGAGCTTACCGTAAGGCGCTACGAGCGCTTCGCTGCAGGCGGCGCGGGGCTCATATGGTTTGAGGCCGTGGCTACCGTGCCGGAGGGCAGGGCGAGCGCGCACCAGCTGATGATAACCGAGAAAAATCTTGACGATTTCAAACGCCTGGTTGAGCGCATAAAGGAGACGGGGCTAAAGCATAATGGCTACGCGCCAGTAGTGATAATGCAGGCTACGAACAGCGGCCGCTATTCAAAGCCCACTGGCGTGCCTGAGCCTTTGATAGCCTACAACTGCCCTCCGCTTGAAAGCGAGCCGCTACCGCAAAGCTGCATACTCTCTGACGACAGGCTCAAGCGCTACACCGAGGCCTACGCGCCCGCGACGCGGCTTGCGATGAAAGCGGGCTTTGACGGCGTGGACGTAAAGTGCTGCCACAGGTATCTGGCGTGCGAGCTGCTGAGCGCCTACACGCGTGAAGGGCTCTACGGCGGCAGCTACGAAAACCGCACCCGCTTTATAAAGGACGCGCTGGCTGCGGCTGCGTCCGATATAGGCGACGGCTTTCTGACACTGCGCATGAACGCATACGACGGCTTCGTCTATCCCTACGGCTGGGGCGTTAAGACGGACGGCAGCCTTGAAGTCGATCTAAGCGAGCCGATCAGGCTCATAAGAGAGCTCAAGGACAGCTATAATATACCCTTGATAAACATCACCATGGGCAATCCCTACAAAAATCCCCACGTGAACCGCCCCGATGACCACGGCAACTATGT
>JAFPYA010000097.1 GCA_017412445.1 Clostridia bacterium | reverse complement strand
CCTACGTCGATTACGTGCCCACCGCCAAGTACACCGAGGGCTGCCGCGGTATCTGGACGATCCCGTGCGACATCGCTCTGCCCTGCGCCACTCAGAACGAGCTGGACGGCGAGAGCGCCAAAATCCTTATCGCCAACGGCGTGAAGTGCGTCTGCGAGGGCGCAAATATGCCCTCCACCCCCGAAGCTGTCGATGCCTTTCAGGCCGCCGGCGTGCTCTTCGGGCCTGCGAAGGCCGCCAACGCGGGCGGCGTCGCCACCTCCGGCCTCGAGATGACCCAGAACTCCATACGCATGAGCTGGACGTTTGAAGAGGTCGACGAGAAGCTAAAGGGCATCATGCAGAACATCTACGCCAACGCCTCCGCCGCCGCCAAGGAATACGGCATGCCCGGCAACCTCGTGGCAGGTGCCAACATCGCCGGCTTCCTCAAGGTAGCCGAAGCCATGAAGTGGCAGGGAATCGTCTGATAAATCAAAACAGCAACAGCCGGTGGGGAGCATGCCTCTCCATCGGCTGTTGTATTTTTGGCCGGGTTGATTCAGTGCGCTTTCAGGTATATTCCCGGCGATTTGTAAATAGAGCCTGACAATGAGCTGAAGGCAAGTTCCGTAATGGTTTAAGTGCCTGCATCCGCCTGTCCTCACTTAAGCGGCTTAATTATAAAGCGTTCAGTCAGTATCACATCCGGTTTTATGTCCCTGCCGTCCGTGGGGACGCGGTCGTATATCTGGGCTAAGGGACACAGACAGACGCTGAAGCAGTCGTGACGGGCGAGGTAGCGGTCGTAGTAGCCGCCGCCGTGGCCTATGCGGTTGCCCTCTCGGTCGCAGGCGAGGCAGGGAATGACGGCAAGGTCGGGCGCGTCCATTGCTTTAAAGGAAAGCGGAGGCTCGGGAATGCCGAGCGCGCCGGCCATGAGACCGTTAAGGCTTTCGATTTCGAGCGCCAGCATTTCGCCCCGTCCAAGCACCTTCGGTACGGCGACGCGCTTGCCCAGGGCCAGAGCGTCGGCTATTATCTGGCGCGTGTCGGGCTCGGGATAAACCGACACGTATATGAACACGCTTTGCGCCGCCTGCCATTCGGGCAGGGCGTAGAGGGACAAGCGCATAAACGCCGCGCCCTCATCGGAAAGAGGAGCGCGGCGAATGCTTTTGCGAAAGTCTGACTTGTTGAGCATTGTTTTGAAGGATTAAACCGTAATTTGATGCGTTCAGCACACGGGCAGGCTCGCGGCGGCGACGCTTTGGCCTACGCGGCGGCTGCTCTCGTCGGGTATGTGCAGGGCAATCTTCCTGGCAAGCTCGGGATACTCTTTTTCGAGCACCTCTTTTGCGGTGGAGAGCAGTATCTGCCCGCCGGTGCCACTGGTCACGCGGCCCATGATCAAAACGTGCTTTATGTCGTAATAGCGCGCGTAGTAGGCGATTTCATAGCCGAAATACACGCCTATCGTCTGATATATGCCGGGCGTCCTGGGATCGCCCTCGGCGTGCAGCTTTTGCACGTACTTGAGCTTTTCGGCGAGGGTCAGGCTGTCGTCAAGCTCGATTCCGGCGGCGGGGCAGAGCTTTATAACCGCGTCCTGGCTGAAGTACTTCACGCCGCAGCCCACGTCGCCGCTCCACTCGTCCACCAGCGCGTTCGGGTTCATGTCCACGGGCGCGAAGGCCAGTTCGTTGAGCCAGCCGGTTATGTAGCCGTTACCGTCCACGTAGCCGCCCGCTTCGCTCGTACCCATGGCGATGCCCAGCACGTTGTTGTCGTTTAAGTCCATGGCGCCCGCCAGCGCGGTCACGTCTCCGTCGTTTGCCACCTCTATGGGCACGTCGCCTATTTCCTTAGCCACGTCGAGGTAGATGTTGCGGCACTTGACCTTGTCCTCCTCGCTGAGCTTCAAAAACAGGCTTGCAACCATGGCGCGGTTGTCGATATACACGCCGGCGGAGGACACGCCTATGGCGTCGAGGCGCGGCAGCTTTGCTTTGGCCTTGAGCATGGCGTTCTTTATGCCGTTAAAGTGATAGGCGGGGTCGGTCTGGATTTTGGGCTGCCAGACGATTTCCTCAGAATAGATGCTCTCGCCGTCGACGACCGCGCTGACCTTTACGTCGCTGCCGCCCGCGTCAAAGCCTATGCGGCAGCCGTTCAGGTGCTTGCCCACGGGAGAGGAAGCCTCGTTGGTCTCGGGCGCGTCCTTTACGTTTTCGATGAAGTCTACCTTGAATTCGGTCTCGTACACGCCGCTCATAAAGCCGTTGTCAAAGCTCCTTGCGCCGTCTTTGGCGTAGGTTTTGGCGATATGCTCGTAGATGGGCTTTGAGCCCGATATTATAATGCGCCAGCCGCCGTACACCCACAAAAACGTCTTAACTATGCGCTCTACGACCTCATTGTTGCGCTCGGCCTGCGCTTCGTCGGCAAAAACGTCCATGTGAAGCGTGTGAATGTAGCCCCTGTTGCGTTCAACGGAAATCGCAATCGGCTTGTGAGCGGACGCGGCCACGTCCTTTTCAAACTGCTCCACGTATTTGACTATGGGCATAAACGCCGGATCGTACACGGCGCGTACCTTCAAATCCATTTACCTTACCTCCGTCTGATATATTGTCCTGCCGCGCAGTATGGTTCTGAATATGTTCATGTCGCCGTCGGCGAAGCAGAAGTCCGCGTCTTTGCCGTCGGCGATGGAGCCCTTTACCTTGTCCATGCCTATGGCGGCGGCGGGAGTGAGCGAAGCGGCGCGCACGGCCTTGTGCAGGGGCAGGCGGCTCACGTTCTGCTTGAGATTTCTGACCGCCTCGTTGAGCTTCAGCACGCTGCCGGCGATGGTGCCGTCCTTTAAGCGGCACTCTATGCCCTTCACATATATCGGCTGGCCGCCCAGACTGTATTCGCCGTCGGGCATGCCGCCCGCGCGGGTGCAGTCGGTGATGAGCACGAGCTTGTCCTTTTTAAGCTCGCTCACGATTTTGAACAGCGCCTTGTTTACATGGAAGGTGTCGGCGATAAGCTCGGTGGTGAGCTTGCTGTCGCCAAGAGCCGCGCCAACCACGCCGGGGTCGCGGTGCATCATGGGGGTCTGGGCGTTGAAGAGGTGGGTCACGTGCCTTACGCCCGCGCGTACGGCCTTTTGCGCCTCATCGAAGGTGGCGGAGGTGTGGCCTATCGATATAAGCACCTCGGGATGCTCCCTGTGAATTTGCCGTACGGCGGCCAGATTGCCCTTCATTTCGGGCGCCACGGTGAACACCCTGATCAGGTCGGCATACTTGTCGATAAAGGCCGGGTCGCAGGGCAGAATGTGCTCCGCGGCCTGCGCGCCCTTCTTGGCAGGGTTGATGAACGGACCCTCGGAGTTTATGCCAAGTATCTGCGCGCCGTCAAAGTCGTCCTTCTCGCTCTCTTTTTTTACGCCCCGAATCACCTCAAACGCCTTTTCGAGCTCCGCCATGCTCACCGTCATAGTGGTGGGAAGCCAGCTCGTCACGCCGTTTTTGGCTATGCCGGCGGCCATTTTGCGTATTCCGTCGGGCTTGCCGTCGCTGGCGTCCTCGCCCAGATATCCGTGAATGTGCATGTCCACGAGGCCGGGCAGCACGTAAAGCCCCTGAGCGTCGATGACGGTGTCGCCCTTTTCAAGCCTGTCGTGGGTGGTGATGGCGCGTATCTTTTTGTCGAAGCGTATCGCCATGCCTTCGACCGTCGCGCCCTCCAAAACGATCTTGCCGTTGATGATTGCGTTCATAAAAAATTCCTCATAAAAATTATTTTTTATGAGGAAAGTATACACCGTTTTTCGGCGAAATTCAACCGCAAAAGCATAAAATACAGTAACGTAATTTCTTCGCAAAAGAACCTACATGATTTATTAAGAATTAAGAGACCTCGACCAGCACGGTGCGGGTGTAGCCGTTGTAGCACGAAATACGTATCTGCGCGGTGCCTTCATTTAAGGCGGTAAGTACGCCTGAAGCGTCGGCGGACACTATATCGGGGTCAAGGCTTTCCACCGTGAAGCTTACGCTGGTGTAGCCGGGGAAGCGGGGGTTCAGCGGACGCACCTCGTCCACGCTCATGGCTACGTAGTCGGTAAACAGGCTGTTCTGAGTTAGCCTTTCGGCGTCGAGCGTCATATCGGAAGGTGCGTCGATCACGTTCACGGCTATCGCCGCCTCGGCGCCCGTGATTATCGAGGCCACTACGCGCGCGCTGCCGGTGCCGCCTATGGAGCGTATGCCGCCCTCGCCGTCGTGGGAAATCAGGCTTGCGTCGTCTACGTGCCAGATTATGTTGGAATAGCGTCCCTCGTCAAAGCTGAAGTCCACCTGCACAAAGTCGCCCACGCCGATCACGGCGCGTTCGATGTTGGGCTTAACAGTGGTCGCGGCCTCGTATACCGTTATCCTCGAGCGCGCCTCGGTGCCGTTGAGCAGCCTTGCGTATATCACGGCGTCGCCAGGCGCTACGGCGGTCACATGACCTTCGTCGTCCACGCTCGCCACGCTTGCATTCGTGGTGCCGTACTCGGGCAGGCCTCCGCCGCTTGAGTATATCAGCTTAAAGCTCAGCGTGTCGCCCACGCCCGCCATGTACTCATCGCGTTCAAACGAGATTGAGCGGGACATGGCTTCGACCTCGATTTCGACTTCCTGAGTGAGGCCGCCGCCCTTTGCGATCACCTTCGCCTTGCCGGGGACGAGCGCGCGCACGCTGCCGTTTGCGTCGACGCTCAGTATACCGGGGTCGCTCACAGAAAGTGAAATTGGCATGGAAGCAGTGTAGGCGGATGCCACGCCGCAGCGTATCGTTTCGCCTACGGCCATGCTCGTGCGCTCGACCTTGAGAGTGCATTCCTCGGGAAAGGGCAGCACCACCAATGTGGCGTCGGCGTAAGCGCCGCCGGGCGCGGTTATCCTGATGGGGCAGGAGCCTGTGCCAACTGCCAGCAATTCACCGTCCGTGTCGGTCACGGCTATGCTTTTATCGAGGCTTTCGAGCGAATATGCGCCCGAGCCGCCGCTTGTCACCGCCCGAACCTCAGCCTTGCCGCCCTGATATACATAAATCACGTCGCTCTCGGGCGCTATGCTTTGAGCGCAGGGCAGCACCGTCACTATGCAGCTGACCTTCTTGCCGCCGCTTGAGCGCACGTCTATCATGGCGATGCCTTCCTTGAGGCAGCTCACGTTGCCCTTGGAATCGACTTCGCAAATGTCGGGATTGAGCGATTCAAAGCTCAGCGTCTCCCTGTAGCCGCCCTCGAGCGAGGCGTTTATGTGGAAGCTTTCGTAGCAATAACCGGTCAGCTCACTGTCAACGGTCAGCTTTGCGGGGGAGGGGGTATTCACGATTACGGTGCACTCGGCGGTCTTGTCGTTGTAGGTCTCGGCGTAAACCTGCGCTCTGCCGGGCGCGACGGCGAAGATTTCGCCCTTGTTGTTTACCTCGACAACGTCCTCGTTTGAGGAATAGAAGTCGACCCAGCCCGCGGTGTTGCGGGGCAGGGAATAGCCGAGCTTGCTTTGCTGACCGGGATCTATATACACCGTGTCCTTGCTGAACTTGACAGAGCCGGGAGCCTTGCTCACCTCGACCCTGATTTCAACGTAGCTCGCGCTGGTGTAGTATATCCTCAGCGTCGCCCGTCCGGTGCCCTCGCACAGCAGCATGCCGTACTTGTCCACCTTCACGTACATGCTGGAGGATACGAACTTGTATTCGGAGGTGTTCTGCACCTCTATATAGCGCGTTTCGCCAACGCCCAGTTCGAGGCTTGTGATCACCTCTTCGTCGAGGCTTTCATCAGTCACGCAGATGCTGCCGTCCTCAAGCTGGTATACCTGCCAGCCGGAAGCAGCCATACCGACGCCGTAGAACAGCGTCAGTATGAGGAGCAGCGCCAGAAGCAATGCAAGCTTTTTCATTTTTTGTCAGCCTTTGTACAGCGGGAACGCGGCGGTCAATTCGAGCGCTCGCCTTGAAACGTCCTCTATGGCCGCATTGCCGTTCTCGATTATGTCGGATATCATATCGGCGATCTTTATCATTTCGCCCTCGCCCATGCCCCTCGTGGTCACGGCGGGCGTACCTATTCTCAGGCCGCTCGTGATGAAGGGTGAGCGCGTTTCGCCTGGCACGGTATTTTTGTTTGCGGTGATGTGGGCAAGGTCCAGCAGATTTTCGAGCTGCTTGCCGGTAATTTCGCGCCCGATCAGGTCCACCAGCATCAGGTGGTTGTCCGTGCCGCCCGAAACCAGCTTTACGCCTCTTTCGCCGAAGCGCTTGGCCATTGCGGCGGCGTTGAGTACGATGCCGTGCTGATACTTTTTGAACTCGTCGCTCAGCGCTTCCTTGAAGCACACGGCCTTGGCCGCGATTGTGTGCATCAGCGGGCCGCCCTGCGTGCCGGGGAATATGGCCTTGTCTATCGCCTTTGCGTACTCCTTGCGGCAGAGTATCATGCCGCCTCTGGGGCCACGCAGCGTCTTGTGGGTGGTGGTGGTAACTATGTCGGCGTAGGGGACGGGGCTGGGATGTTCGCCCGCCGCCACGAGGCCCGCGATGTGCGCCATATCCACCATCAGCATGGCGCCGCACTCGTCCGCGATTTTGCGGAAGCGCGCAAAGTCGATTACGCGGGGATATGCGCTCGCGCCGGCGACGATTATTTTGGGTCTGGTTTCAAGCGCCAGCTGCTCGGCCGCGTCGTAGTCGATGAGGCCTGTCGCCGTGTCCACGCCGTAGGAAACGAAGTTAAAGAACGAGCCGCTCAAATTGGCTTTACTGCCGTGGGTGAGGTGGCCGCCGTTGTCGAGGCTCATTCCCATAACCGTGTCGCCGGGCTTCAAAAACGCGAAGTAAACCGCCGTGTTGGCCTGCGCGCCGCTGTGGGGCTGCACGTTCACGTGCTCGCAGCCGAAGAGTTGCTTTGCTCTCTCCCTCGCCAGCTCCTCGGCCTAGTCTACGTATTGACAGCCGCCGTAGTAGCGCTTGCCGGGATAACCCTCGGCGTATTTGTTGGTGAGTATGCTGCCCATGGCCTCAAGGACCGCGGGGCTAACGTAGTTTTCGGAGGCGATGAGCTCAATGTTGTTTATCTGCCTTTGGAGCTCCTCCTCCACGCAGCTTGCCAGCTCGGGGTCGAATTTTTCCAACAAATCAAAATTCATGTGGCACCTCGCGTATAAATCGTAGGTCGTCAGAGGTATGCGGCGGGCGGGAGACTGCCTTGGCCGCAGCGCGTCAAATATCTCAGAAGTCCATCTTCGCCTCTATCCAGGCGGGCAGATCCTCTATGGCCACGAGCTCCTGCTGCATGGTGTCGCGGTCGCGCACGGTCACCTTGCCGGTTTCGAGGGTATCGAAGTCCACGCACACGCAGAAGGGCGTGCCGGCCTCGTCCTGGCGGCGATATCTCTTGCCTATGGAGCCGGTCTCGTCGTATTCGCACATGAAGTGCTTGCTTAAGAAGGCGTAGACCTCCCTGGCCTTATCGCCCAGCTTGTTCTTTTGAAGCGGCAGCACCGCGCACTTGACGGGCGCGAGGAAGGGATGCAGATGCAGCACGGTTCTCACGTCGCCGCCCTCAAGCTCCTCCTCGTCGTAGGCGTTGCACAGGAAGGCCAGCACGGCTCTGTCCACGCCCAGCGAGGGCTCGACGCAGTAGGGCAGGTACTTTTCGTTAGTCACGGGATCGAGGTATTCCATGGACTTGCCGCTGTGCTCCTGATGCTGCTTCAAATCGTAATCCGTGCGGTCGGCCACGCCCCAAAGCTCGCCCCAGCCGAAGGGGAACAGGAACTCAAAGTCGGTGGTCGCCTTTGAATAGAAGGCGAGCTTATCCTTTTCGTGATCCCTGAGGCGCAGGTTTTCTTCCTTGATGCCAAGGCTGAGCAGCCAGTTTTTGCAGAAGGAGCGCCAGTATTCAAACCACTCGAGGTCGGTGCCGGGCTGGCAGAAGAACTCAAGCTCCATCTGTTCAAACTCGCGCACGCGGAAAATGAAGTTTCCGGGAGTGATTTCGTTTCTGAAGGACTTGCCTATCTGCGCGATGCCCGCGGGAAGCTTTTTGCGGGTGGAGCGCATTACGTTGTTGAAGTTTACAAAAATGCCCTGCGCGGTTTCGGGACGCAGATAGAGCTCCGCCGCGCTGTCCTCGTTCACGCCCTGATGGGTCTTGAACATGAGGTTGAACTGACGTATGCCGGTAAAATCCTTTTTGCCGCATACGGGGCAGGGGATTTCATGCTCTTTTATGTAGCTTTCCAGCTGCTGATTTGTCCAGCCGTCGCCGGTTTCGGCGCCCTGAGTGAAGTCCTCAATAAGCTTGTCAGCGCGGAAGCGCGCCTTGCAGGCCTTGCAGTCCATAAGCGGGTCATTAAAGCCGCCCACGTGACCTGAGGCCACCCACACCTCGCGGTTCATGAGTATCGCGCAGTCGACGCCCGTGTTGTAGGGGCTTTCCTGCACAAACTTGCGCCACCAGGCCTTTTTGACGTTGTTTTTGAACTCTACGCCCAGAGGGCCGTAGTCCCATGTGTTGCTAAGTCCGCCGTAAATCTCGGAGCCAGCGAATATATAGCCCTTGTTTTTGCAAAGAGCCACCAACTTATCCATCGTAAGTGAAGCCATAATGAACACCTCCGTACAATCTTGCATAATAATACCAAAAGCGCTTTATCGTATCAAGCTTATTTCGTTAATTCGCTATAATAAAATGAAAGCAGCGCATTTATAAATAACGGCAAGTTAACATGAGCGTTAGCGTCATTTTAAGTCGGGGCGTATAATTACAAGCGTAAGGCACGGGGCGAACAGCTCCCGGCTGAGTATAAAAATGTTCCGAAAGGGGATAATTATATGAAGAAGATCGCAAGTCTGATACTGGCTCTGGCGCTCCTTTTGACCGCGTCATTCACTCTGGCTGAGAAAGGCGGCACTCCTCCCCAGGGCATGGGCAACCCGCCCTCCGGCATGGGAACTCCTCCGGGCGGCATGCCGGGCGGCAGCTCTTCAAGCGACATAGATTACGCGGCGACGGTCGAGATAACCTCACAGGGCGCAACGGAAGGCGAGACCTACGCCTCCGATACAACGGATGTAAGCGCGCTGATCGTGAACACCGACGCGGACGTCTCCATAACCGACGCGACCGTGACCAAAACCGGCGATTCCGACGGCGGCGACAACTGCAATTATTACGGCCTTAACGCCGCGGTGCTGGTGATGGGCGGCGGCACCGTTACCATAAGCGGCGGCACGGTTGAATCCTCTGCCGACGGCGCAAACGGCGTGTTCTGCTACGGCGGCAACGGCGGCTCAAACGGCGCGGCGGGCGACGGCACCACGCTCATAATCTCGGACGCCGAAATCACCACCACAGGCAGTGGCTCGGGCGGCATTATGACCACGGGCGGCGGCGTGACCTACGCCTATAACCTCACCGTCACCACCTCGGGCGGCTCTTCGGCACCCATACGCACCGACCGCGGCGGAACCGTGTTAGTCGACGGCGGCACCTACACCTCTAACGGCTTGGGTTCGCCTGCGATATACTCTACCGCCGACATCACCGTTAAAAACACGACGCTCATAAGCAACCTCTCCGAGGGCGTGTGCATAGAGGGTCAGAACTCGATCACCCTTGAAAACTGCGACCTCACCGCAAACAACACCAAGTGCAACGGCAACGCCACGTTTCTTGACAGTATAATGATATACCAGTCCATGTCCGGCGATGCCGACAGCGGCACCTCGGCCTTCACGATGACCGGCGGCAGTCTCACGAGCCTGAGCGGCCACATGTTCCACGTGACCAACACCCACGCCGTGATAAAGCTCAGCGATGTCGAGCTCATAAACAGCGGCAGCGACGTGCTACTGTCCGTATGCGACGACGGCTGGAGCGGCGCGGACAACATAGCGGAGCTCATCGCCGACAGCCAGACGCTCAGCGGCACAATACTCGTGGGCGAGAACTCCACTCTCATCATGACCCTTGAAAACTCTTCTGAATTTGTTGGCGCAATCTCAGGCGAAATCGAAAACGCCAGTGGCAGCGCGGTCTCTACCGAAGTGGGCACGGTCTCGGTCACGATAGACGCTTCGTCCACCTGGATGCTCACAGCTGACACCTTCATCTCAGAGTTTAACGGCGACGCCTCAAGCATCATCTCAAACGGCTACACCCTCTACGTAAACGGCGAAGCCCTCGAAGGCACCAAGTAAGTCAACGAAATACATTACCGCATAAAAATACGCGCTGCGCCTCCCAAAAAGGAAGCGCGGCGTTTGTTCAGCTGTTAAAATCAGACGAAATATCACATCTCACATGGCACGGTCGCGTCCTCCCACGCGCCGCTTATTGCGGAGCGCTTTGCGGCCTCCATGAGCGACTGCAGCCTTACCGCGTCGTCCAATGAGCACATTACGGGCGTGTCGTTTGCCACCGCGTCAAGAAAGCTGTAATAGCAGTGCACGTGCCCTCTGTCCCAGCCGATGGCGTTTTTGGGCGGCAGGAAGCTGCCCGCGGGCTTTGGATAGCGCGCCATGCTCTCTATGCGTGTAAAGCCGCGGCTGCCGCCGTAGGCCGCCTCGGGCACGGTGTTGTCAAAGAACCACAGCCAGCCGGGTTCGGTTAAGTCAAACCTGAGCGCGCCCTTATCCCCGTAAACCTCGAAGGACAACTCGTCGTTCGTGCCGGTTGCGATCTTGCTGGCTTCGCAGTGACCCAGCGCGCCGTTTTTAAGACGCATGGTTATAAGCGCGTGATCCTCGCTTATATCGGTTCGTACGCTGCCGTCCCTGCCTGGGCGGGAAGCGTAGAGCGTGTTTTCGGCGCAGAACACCTTTTCAGGGAAGCCCACGAGGCTGCACACCAGATCCAGCGCATGAGACGCCAGATCCAGTATCACGCCGCCCTCGAGCGACTGCTTCCAGCCCATGGGCTTGTTTGGGTCGACAGAGCCCGAGTGCAGGTAGCGGCAGCCAAAGGACAGTATGTTTCCTATGCGCCCCTCTTCGACCAGCTCCTTCGCCCTCAAAGCAGCGGGCAGAAAGCGGTTGTTCATCACCAGCTGCACCTTGACGGGGCGTTCCTTTGCTGCGGCCTTAATTCTCAGCGCGCTTTGCAGACTTGTGGTAAGAGGCTTGTCTACGTATACGTGCTTGCCGGCCTTTATAAACTCTGTCACCATCTCCTCGTGCAGAGAATTGGGCGTGCACACGCTGACAACATCTATATCCCGGCATCTGAGGAGCGTGCGCCAGTCATCGGTGCAGTATTCAAAGCCTGCCGCCTGCATGCCCTTTTCGGCGTTCTCCAGATGTCCTGAGCACAGGCACTTGAGCACCGGCCTGAAGCTTATGTTCTCGTACATGAGCGGTATGCATCTGAGCGAATGGGTGTGTGTCTTGCCCATAAAGCCCCAGCCTATGACCGCGACGTTAATATCCTTCATTACAGTTCTCCTTCGTTTTTGTGATTATTATACACCGCGTACGCTTCCATGCGCAATAGCGCCTTCAATATTCCCGACATGTTTTACAATAAACAGGTTGCCAAAAATCGTGTCATGTTATATAATTATATCAAATGCGTATGGGAGGTTTTTGTTATGGGTCAGGTACACGTATTGGATCATCCGCTTATACAGCACAAGCTCACGCTCATGCGTCAGGTTGAAACCGGCGCCAAGGACTTCAGGGAGCTGCTCAGCGAAATCGCAACCCTGATGTGCTACGAGGTCACCCGCGACCTGCCGATGGAGGAAATCGAGATCGAGACCCCCATCTGCAAGTGCAAAAGCAAGGTCATCACCGGCAAGAAGCTGGGTATAGTGCCCATACTCAGGGCGGGCCTTGGCATGGTAGACGGGTTTGTTAACCTCATTCCCACCTGCAAGGTCGGCCACATAGGCCTCTACAGGGACCCCGAGACCCACAAGCCCGTGGAGTACTACTGCAAGCTGCCCCCGGACGTTGAAGAAAGAGAAATCATAGTTGTAGACCCGATGCTGGCTACAGGCGGCTCATCCTCGGACGCCATAACGATGCTCAAGCAGCGGGGCTGCAAATACATAAAGCTTGTGTGCCTGGTGGGCGTGCCCGAGGGCATACAGAAGGTGCAGCACGATCACCCCGACGTAGAGATCTACATCGCCGCCGTAGACGAGAAGCTCAACGAGAACAAGTACATTGTACCGGGTCTTGGCGACGCGGGCGACCGCATTTTCGGCACCAAGTAACTGAGAAAGGACTAAGACCATGATCAAAGCATACGAAGTCTGGTTGAACAGTCCCGCGCTTTCCGACTGCGAGAGAGCGGAGCTTGAGGCTATAAAGGGCGACCCAAAGCAGATAGAAGACAGGTTTTATAAGGACCTCGAGTTTGGCACCGGCGGACTGCGCGGCATACTGGGCATGGGCACCAACCGCATGAACGTATACACCGTGCGCCGCGCCGCAAAGGGTCTGGCGCTCAGGCTAATAGAGGAAGGCGGCGAGGCCTACAAGGCAAAGGGCGTCGCCATCGCGCACGATTCCCGCCGCATGAGCCGCGAATTTGCTGAGGATTCAGCCAAGGTTATCGCCAACATGGGCATAAAGGTGTACCTGTTTGACGCGCTGCGCCCAACTCCGGAGCTCAGCTTCGCCATAAAGCATCTGGGCTGCGCCGCCGGCATCGTGGTGACCGCCAGCCACAACCCCGCCGAGTACAACGGCTTCAAGGCCTACGGCGCGGACGGCGGCCAGATCACCCCCGTAACCGCGGACGCCGTGATGAAAATAATGAACGGCCTCGACCCGCTTGCCATCGACCTGCTGCCGAGCCTCGACTGCCCGCTCATTCAGATCATAGGCAAGGACGTGGACGAACCCTACATCGACCACGTGCTCTCCCTGCGCCCTGACAAGGATTTGCTTACCCGCACGGGCGTAAAGCTCAAAATCGTCTACACGCCCCTGCACGGCGCGGGCAACAAGCTGGTGCGCGCCGCCCTCGAAAAGGCCGGCTACACCGACGTGACCGTGGTTAAGGAGCAGGAGCTGCCTGACGGCGACTTCCCGACGGTAAAGAGCCCGAATCCCGAGAATCCCGAGGCGTTCACTCTGGCAAT
>JAFPYA010000096.1 GCA_017412445.1 Clostridia bacterium | reverse complement strand
TATCGCGCCCCGCTCCACCTACGAAAGCCCCTGCCTGCCCGCGACGGGCGTCAGGCACGTGCTCGTGAACGGCTCAGTCGCCCTGAGGGACGGCAGGCAGACCGCCGCAAGATGCGGCAGCTTTTTGAGAAAGCACCTGTAGTAAACCGCCCGCCAAACGCCGGCAGTTTTCGGCTCAGCCAAAAGACGCGCCCGAAAGCAGGCGCGTCTTTGCTGTTTTGGTTTGCCGCCTTCACTAAGCGGCGCTTTTGTCAGTCGAACCTTTCGTCTATCACTCGCTTGGATTTCTTTTCGCTGCGGGGCAGCACGCCCAGCTCTACCACCTTCACAATCGGTGTAAAGCCTATGCGGCTCTTTACGCGGTCGGCCACCTGCTTTGCCATCAGGGCAAAGTCCACGCTGCCGTTGGTTTCGACGTAAATGCGCATGGTGTCGCGGCCGTCCAGGTGAGAGATGTGAATCTGGTATTCGCTCGAAAGCTCGGGGAAGGAGGCCAGTATCTCCTCGATCTGCTTGGGGAACACGTTTACGCCCTTTATCTTCATCATGTCGTCGGAGCGCCCCGCGATTACGTCTATACGGGGATGCTTGCTGCCGCAGGGGCATTCGCCGGGTATTATGCGGCTCAAATCGTGAGTGCGGTAGCGGATGAGCGGCGCGCCCTCCTTCACCAGCGTGGTCAGCACGATTTCGCCCCACTCGCCGTCGGGCAGGTTTTTGCCGGTCTCGGGGTCGATGATCTCTACGTAGATGTAGTCGCTCCAGATGTGCATGCCGGTGTCATATTTGCAGTTGATGCCTATGCCGGGGCCGTAGATTTCGGTCAGACCGTATATGTCGTAAAGCTCTACGCCGAGCTCATCGTGTATGCGCTTGCGCATGGCGTCGCCCCAGCGCTCGGAGCCTATGACGCCCTTCTTCAGGTGAATCTTGTCCTTGATGCCGCGCTTAGCGATTTCCTCGGCCAGAAGCAGCGCGTAGGAGGAGGTGGCGCACAGTACCGTGGTTTTGAGGTCCTGCATCATCTGAAGCTGTTTGTCGGTGTTGCCGGGGCCCATAGGCACGGCCATCGCGCCCAGACGCTCGCAGCCCGCCTGAAAGCCTATGCCCGCCGTCCACAGGCCGTAGCCGGGGGTAATCTGTATGCGGTCGTTTTCGGTGATGCCCGCGTACTCGTAGCAGCGCGCGAACTGTATCGCCCAGTCCTCCACGTCCTTGCGGGTGTAGGGGATAATCACGGGCACGCCCGTGGTGCCGGAGGAGGAGTGTATGCGCACTATCTCGCTTTCGGGCACGGCCATCAGCCCCAGCGGGTACGCGTCGCGCAAATCCTGCTTCTGGCTGAAGGGGAGCTTTTCAAAATCCGCCTGGCTTTCAACGCGCTCAACGCCGGCTTCCTTGAGTTTTTTGCCGTAAAAATTGTTGCTCGCTATGAGCCGCTGTATCTGCTTGTTTACCTGTTCGAGCTGCAGCTTGCTGATTTCCATGTCGTCCTCCTTGGGTATTAAAGTATATATTCGCTTACATCCGCGTCCAGCGCGGCGATGTTCAGGGGAAGCAGCTTTTCGCTGAGCACGCGCTTGAGCGCGCCCTTGAGAAGCTCTGTGTCAAAGCCCAGCGCGCCGACCTTGGCGGCGATGCCGAGCAGAAGCACGTTCATCACCTTGTCGCTGCCCAGCTTCCTGAGCGCGCCCTCGGTGTCCACGAGCGTCAGGCGCGCCCCGCTGTTTTTGAGCGCGTCCAGCATCTGGTCGAGCTCGTATTTCGAATCGCCCAGCATGGCGCTCACCGGCACTATGGGGCGTATGCTCGTTACTATCTGTCCGCCGGGCTTCAGGAAGGGCAGCATGCGCACGGCCTCAGCGGGCTCAAAGCCCAGTATCAGATCGGCGGTGCCGGGCGCAATCATGGGGCTTGACGCGTTTCCACCCACGCGCAGGCAGCTGAATACGCTGCCGCCGCGCTGCGCCATGCCTATTGTCTCGGCGGTGCGAATGCTTAGGCCCGCGTTCATCGCGCAGGCGGCAATCAGCCTCGAGGCGAGTATGGTGCCCTGTCCGCCCACGCCGGACAGCACGATGCTTTTGCCGGTAAAGCCTTGAGCGGGAGATACGTCTGCGCTTTCGTGACGGCTGAAGCCGCTGTGACCGACCTTGGAGGTCTTGAAGTCCGCGGCCTTAAGCTCCCTTGAGCCGCCGCCGCTTATCGCGTGCACGGGGCAGACCTGCTCGCACAGCGTGCAGCCGGTACACTGCGCGGCGTCCACCTGCGCCTTGCCGTCC
>JAFPYA010000095.1 GCA_017412445.1 Clostridia bacterium | reverse complement strand
TGCTAATAGGCGATCACACAAAAAATCACGGCATATACGAAAACTCAAACGGAACCGTGTTTGAAACCTTCGACGGCGCCTATATCGCTGAGATTGAATTTGCGGGCAATGACGGCGAAAAAACCACGGGACTTGCCTACAGCGGCGCAAAGATGGGCGACCTGTCAAAGCGGATCATTTCGCTCGGCACGATAGCACAGTTGCTCGAAAACACCGAAAAGAGCCTCAGCATTGCCTCAACGGGCGACAAGTTTGAGGGCGACATAATAATGCTGCCTGATGTCATCAGATACATTGCCGATACTCTCGTTGAGAATTATTTAGCCGGCGGCGTGCTGATGGGCGGAACAAGCCGCTGGAAGGACAAGGCGGGTCAGAAGGTCACAAGCGACAAGCTGACACTGAAAAGTCAGGTACAGGACGCGCGCATAGTGTCGAACCGCGTTTACACTCAGGACGGCTATCGCGCCCAGAACGTCACGCTCATCGATAAAGGCATCCTCAACAGCTTCACCCTTTCGCTCTACGCCGCAAACAAGACGGGCATTCCCGTCAGCAAGGACGGCGGCATATTCGTCATCGAGGGCGGCGACAGCAGCCTTGAGGAAATGATTAAGTCCACAAAGCGCGGGCTTATACTTGGCGGCTTCTCGGGCGGTGAACCCGGCGCAAACGGTGAATTCTCAGGCGTGGCCAAGAACAGCTTTTATGTCGAAAACGGAGAAATCAAGGGCGCGGTTATGGAGACCATGATAAGCGGAAACCTTGAAGACCTGTTCATGAACATAAGCGCCGTTTCCCGCGAGGTAATAAGTGACGGCTACAACGCTTTCCCATACATCAAGACCACGGGCATTACGATTTCGGGAAGCTGAATAATCAAAAACACGGCCTAAAACCGCATCGGAGGCAGTTATGAAAGCACACATAAGGGGCGCAAATCCGTACATGCCGCTCTGGGAGCACGTACCGGACGGCGAGCCGCGCGTATTTGAACACGAGGGTGAAAAAAGGGTCTACGTCTACGGCTCCCACGACAGTCTGAAAACCGAGTATTGCGGCAGGGAATACGTTGTGTGGTCTGCGCCCGTTAATGACCTTACGAGCTGGAAGTGCCACGGCGTTTCATATGTGACTCATTACGACTCCGTGCTATATGCACCGGACGTGGTAAAAAAAGGCGACACGTACTATCTTTACGCCGCCGAGAGAAAGGGCTCGCTGATAGTCGTCGCCTCTTCAAAGACGCCGTGGGGCCCCTTTGAAAACCCGGTTGAGACAAAACTCGGCTTCGATCCCGGCATACTCGTGGACGACGACGGCAGGGTGTACGCCTACTGGGGCGGCTGCGCCGCACCGTGCTATATCGCGGAGCTTGAAGACGACATGGCTACGATAAAGGCGGACACGCTCGTTTCAAATCCGCTCGGTCATTCGCCGAGCCTTTGGGAGCCTAAGGAGTACGAGCACGTTTCGCTTGCAGACGGCTTCTTTGAAGCGTCAAGTCCCCGCAAGGTGATGGGCAAATATGTCTACATCTTTTCCAAACGCTACGAAACGCCTGTGCCGGAGCTTGGCGTATTCACTCCAAACAACGGCTTTCTGTCCTATAAGGTGAGCGATACGCCCTTTGGCCCCTTCAGGGACGGAGGAGACATAAGCTTTAACGGCGGCGAGATACTGCGCGACAGCGAAGGATTGGGCACAATGACCTACCGCTGGGGCAACAACCACGGCTCCATAATGGAAATAAATGGGCATTGGTACGTGTTTTATCACAGACAGACCGGACTGAACGAGTTTTCGCGCCAGGCGATGCTCGAACCGGTGGACGTGGCAATGGGCGCGGACGGCAGGCTCTGGATAGGTGATATAAAATACCTCGGCGGCGAACCCATTTCATCAAGGCCCGTTGAGATGACCTCGCAGGGCGCACACATAAACGGCCTTGACGCACGCAAATGGATTTCGGCGGGCTACGCCTGCCATATAAGCGGCGGCAGCAAAAGGGCGTATATCGAGGCAGTCTATGAAAAGGACGATGACGTATCCGCGCCTGTAACGGGCATAACAAACGGCACAATCGTGGGCTTCAGATACCTGCAGTTCGGCTCAAATTCACCCGAAACCGTGAGCGTGAAGCTCACCCTGGCTGCAAAAGGCGAGCTTCGCGTGCGCATAGATTCCTACAGGGGGCACGTCGTTGCCGCATTGCCGCTTGACAGCAAAGACGTTTGTACAACTGCCTGCCTTGATTGTGGCTTAATAGGCAAGCACGCGGTTTACTTTGAATTCATCGCCGATGAGCCGGGCGTCGAACTCACGTTTGATAGCTTTACGTTTGACTGAGGAATTCGATAAAGCTTGCCCATAGAGGGCGGCAGGGCGCAGAACAAACGACGAGGGGAGGATAAACCTTATGATAAACGTGGGCGTACTGGGCTTTGCACACGGGCACATAATGGCCTTTGGCAAGGTCTGGCAGGAGCACCCTGAGTACGGCGTAAGAATCGCTGGCGGCTGGGATTGCGACCCGGATCGCCGCAGGCAGTCGTGCGCGGCGCTGGGCATAAAGGAATACGAGACCGCAGAGGAATTGCTTGCAAGCGACATTTCGGCCGTTGTCATCACCTGCGAAACCGCTTACCATGCCAACATGGCGGTAAAGGCGGCAGAGGCGCGCAAGAATATAATTCTCTATAAGCCCATGGCACTCACTATGGCGGACGCCGACCGCATCGTCGATGCGGTCAACAAGCACGGTGTGCGCTTCACTATGGGCTGGCAGATGCGCGTGGATCCCCAGAACATGAAGATGAAGGAGCTCGTCTCAAACGGCGCACTCGGCAAGGTGACGCTCTACCGCCGCCGCCACGCGCTGAACACACACGAGTGGGGGAATTTTGCCGAAACCTGGCATGCTGATCCCGCGCTCAACCGCGATATATTCGCGGACGACTCCTCTCACCCTATAGACATGATGCAGTGGATGTTCGGCATGCCCGAGAGCGTGATGTGCGAAATGTCCACAATGATCGACCCAAGGGTGCCAAACGACACGGGCGTTGCGCTGTTCAGGTATCCAAACGGCATGATAGCCGAGATTTCCTGCCAATTTACGACCACCGCTGCCGAAATAACCACGGAGATTTACGGCGACAAGGGCAGCGTGCAGCAATACTGGGGCGACGCGCCCTCGACGAACAAGCTGCCTCACGGCACCACAGGGCTCAAGTATTATCGCAGCGGCGACGCCGACTGGACGATAAGCGACATACCTACCCCTCCGCAGCACGGCCTGCGCCTAAGCGCTCAGGCATTGCCCCTTGCGGAATTCCTACAAGGCAAGCGCGCTCCCATCTGCACCGCTGAGGAAGGCAGAAACGATCTGCGGCTGGTATTGGCCTGCTATGTGTCCGCAAGAACGGGCAAACGCGTACTTGTGTCGGATGATGCCGTATATGAGGTCTGAAGCAGATCAGTGATTAAAATATGACGCATATGTTTACGAATATTACGAAGTATTAATGAAATACTGAATATATTTTGCAAAACATCTTGAAATATATCCTGTACGGTGCTATAATATGCATGGGAAGGATTTTATGTTTATTACATGTATACAAAGCTTTACCGGAAAGGGGAAGATGACATGAAGAACAAGCTTATAAGAATTCTGGCGCTTATGCTGATTGCGCTGCTGATAGTGCCTGTTGCGTTTGCAGAGACGCAGGTCTATACCAACAAAAAGACCAAGATATACGCGAGCGCTTCCACCTCTGCAAAAGCCGTGTGCACCGTGACGATCGACTATCCGCTGTATGTGGTCGGCACGAGCGGCTCATTCTATCAGGTGAAGGACAAGGAAGGCCAGTTCAACGGCTATATACCCAAGACCTCCACGAGCACAAAGCGCACCGCGCCTTACGAGGTGGCCGCAAGCGCCAAGACGACTTACTCCTCGAGCGGCTCGTCCACCACTGTGCCCTCGGGCGTAAAGTCGAGCCAGTACTATTTCAGCTCCAACATGACCTCCGCAAAGTACAGGGCCTACGGCGCTTATCTTGCGCAGACGAAGGTGGGCTGCAAATACAGCACGAATCCCAACAACACCAACACGTTCTCCAACCAGAGCTACGTAAAGACCATAATGGGCTACATGGGCTACACCGTGCCGGACAAGGCCAACAGCATAGGTCACAGCGGCAAGGGAGCTTTCGTGGCCAGAGCCAACCTGCTCAAGGGCGACATAGTCTGCTTTGACTGTGATACCACAAACGGCCTGCTTGTCGACCATGTCGGCATATACATCGGCAGCGGCTACTTTGTACACGCTTCGCCCTCTGCCGGCTGCGTTGTCGTCAGCCGTATGACCAGCGGTTACTACTACAAGGCGTTTTGCTGGGGCCGCAGATATCTGGACAAATGACTCAATCTGCCGTGCATTTATCCCCGCTCTCGGGCGGGGATTTCTATGTTTAAAAGGGCACAATTTTTAATCAATATATGCTTGTATTTTCGCATTTGGGTGCTACAATAGCTATGTTTGAAGGAAGGTGTTTATTATGACTAACGTAACAATCATTTCGGGTTTCCTCGGCGCAGGCAAGACTACTCTTATCAAAAAGCTGCTTAAGGAAGCCTTCAAAGACGAAAAATGCGTGCTGCTTGAAAACGAATACGGCGAGGTCGGCATAGACGGCGGCTTCATGAAGGACAGCGGCATACAGATTACGGAGCTGAACTCCGGCTGCATCTGCTGCACCTTAGCCGGCGACTTTCAGGACGCTATAGCTGAAATAATCGAAAAGTTCCATCCCGACAGGCTGCTCATAGAACCCAGCGGCGTAGGTAAGCTCAGCGACATCCGCCGAGTGGTGGAGGAACAGGCTGCAAAGGGAATAGTAACTCTCGGCGGCAGCGCCACTGTGGTTGACGCCGCAAAGTGCAAGATGTACATGAAGAACTTCGGCGAATTCTTTATCGATCAGGTAAAGTGCGCCGAGACCGTGATTTTTAGCCGCAGCCAGCTTGTGAGCGAAGAAAAGCTCAAGGCTGCCTTCGATATGGTGCGCGAGCTGAACGCCGATGCCCGCA
>JAFPYA010000094.1 GCA_017412445.1 Clostridia bacterium | reverse complement strand
TCGGCAGAATTGAGCTACAAGGCACTCAACCGTCTGCGTCAGGCGTTTGCCAAATGCGAGGACAAGCGTCTGCCCCTGTACGGCGCGCTCGACGCGCTGATCAAGACCCTCGGCAAGGCCGACGAAAACGAGCTGCGCAGCGAGCTGCCCACCAAAACCATAGACGCGGTGAAGCTCTTTCTCGACGAAGCAAAGCACTATCTCGGCAAGACCGCGCCCTACAGCGAGGCACTTGCGGAAGAGTATTTCAACGCCGCCGCGTTCCTGCGCGCCTCAGGCGATTTTGACGAGGAATGCTTCAAGGTGATGGTCACGCCGGAGGGCAAGCGCAACCGCATGAAGCTCTGGTGCTGGAACCCCACTCCCCGCCTGAAAAAGACGATGAAGCGCATGTGCGGCGCGGTGATGTTCTCGGCGACACTCACACCTATAGAGCATTACGCCGGTCTGCTGGGCGTAAACGAAAGCGACGGCGACAAGCTGCTTGCGCTGACATCGCCCTTCCCGCGCGAAAACCTGCTGAGCCTTAAAATCGATATCGCCACGCGCTATTCAAAGCGCGAGGAAAGCGCGCTCGACGTGGCAAAGGCCATACACGCGATGGCCACGTCCGCGAAGGGCAACTATATCGCCTGCTTTCCCTCTCACGCTTATCTGAACCTCGTCTACGGGCTGTTCAGCGCGCTTGAGCCGCACATACGCGCGATTAAGCAGGAGGCTGAGATGGACGAGCAGGCGCGCTTGAATTACCTTGGCATGTTTGAACCGAACCCCAAAAGCTCGCTCGTCGCCTTCATCGCGATGGGCGGCGTATTCGCCGAGGGCATCGACCTGCCCGGCGACCGCTTGATAGGCGCGGCGATAGTGGGCGTGGGGCTTCCCCAAATCGGCTTTGAAAGGGACGCGCTCAAGGCCATGTACGACGACGACACCGGCAGCGGCGGCTTTGAGACCGCCTACGTCTACCCCGGCTTCGGCAAATGCCTGCAGGCTGCCGGCCGCGTGATCCGCACCGCCACCGACAGAGGCGCCGTGCTGTTCATAGACGAAAGATACATGCGCGACGACTACGCAAAGCTCTTCCCCGAGCACATGAAGCCCAAAAAGGTGAGCGTAGACAAGCTGTCGGCGACATTGAAAAGGTTTTGGTCAGAAAACGGCGCAAACAAAAGCGGCGGTGTCTGAGATTTCTCTCTCAAAACAGTAACGGCACGGAAAACCCCAAGTGGTTTTCCGTGCCCATATGCATGCCGGGCTTTTGCCCGGAATTTCATCATCTACCCCTTCTCCCCACTTCCGAATATCTCTCCCCTGTTCACCGTCACCTTGCAAAGCTTCCCGTCACGCATATGGATGCAGATGTTTGCCGCGCTCTTGCAGTCCGCGCGGCCAACAAGCTTTATGTCTTCCTTTGTGAGTTCTGCGGATGATACCTGGTCTTGCTCAAATCATGAAAATGCCAGACAGGGACATGTTTATCATGTTATAATTAACGCGGGCATTCTTCCAGCTTATCGGTAGACTCTGTATTCTTCTGTAGTTCTAAGCTCATTCAAGACTTGCTGTAAGTCTGCTTCAGTTACAGTCTTAATTGCTTCCCAGCCCACATTCGGGAGCATTATGCCAGGCTATTGAGAAGCCAGATTTGCAAGTTTTCGTATTGTTTCAAGTGATAGAGCATCCTTACAGACCTCAATCCAGTGGTGTGAAGCCACAGTGCCTATATCGCGATCACGCGCAACATGAAAGCTTTGGCTATCAACGTTATAAATAATCATATCCGTTGCATTCATTGAAGGATAAATACTGAGTTCAAAGAATTTCTTATACTTAATCATGGAGCCGCCTCAATTATTGCAATTTACGTATTTATTATATAGGCGCTTGATAATCCCTGCATAATCATTCACATTTTCATCGGTGACATCCTGCAAAGCATAATCATTTATTCCGCCGTCATTATGGCCCGAGTACATCTAAATTCCCTCTTCATGCAAATACCATTGTCCTTCATGCTTAAACAGCGCACAAAACTCATAATGCCTGTTCTCGTCGATTTCGCTTAACATGATTACTCTTTCTGCGAACGATGGATAATGTGGAATGCGACCGTCGCCACACCAATATACGCTTAACCTGTCACTCTGCTTCAGTCGTTTTCCATTATCGTTAATAAAACCCTTCCAGTCTTTTATGGCTTGCTCTTTTAAAGCTGCCGCTTTCTGCGGCGTTTCGGGCGCTTTCGCCGCCGCCCTGTTCGGCGTGGAAACAGGCGTGGAATTTGAAGGCTGTTGTGATTCACTATTTGGCACAGGTCGTAGCACACTCATAATTTCTTCAGGGCTTACCGTGGCATTTATATACAGACCCAGTAAATCCCTGAAATCGTACAGCGGTTTCATGTCGAGGCCGCTGCGCAGGGTGCAGTAGTAATCAGCCAAAACGAAAGCGTCAATAAGCGTCTCATGTGACAGCTTGCCCCAGCCTGCGGCCTTTCTTCCGGGATTCTTCATACCTATTTGCCGGTTAAGGCAGCTGGCTCCGCGCGCCAATTGCCCCCTTGTAAGCGCGCCGTCCTTGCTCCAGCCGCCAAGCACATCCATGACTTTATGAATATCGACCCAATCGAGCAACAGGACAACATTCGTCAGCAGCCGTTGCTG